>NZ_JBGLYK010000161.1:0-13655 GCF_047304025.1 Pseudomonas sp. Pseusp97
GAAGGTCAGGGTGCCGGCGGCAGCGCCGGCGGTGCCGCCGGAAACCGGCGCATCGAGCATTGGATTGCCGTGGGCGAGGGCAGCCGCGCTGACCTCGCGGGCGTTCAGTGGGTCAATGGTGGACGAGTCGATCAGCAGCACGCCGGGTTGCACGTTGGCCAGCAGACCGTCGTCACCGAGGAAGACCTGCTTCACGTGGGCGGCGGCGGGCAGCATGGTGATGATCACCTCGACATCGTCGCGCGCTACCTCGGCGGGCGATGCCAGGGCGCGGGCGCCGAGGGCGACGGCCGCTTCCACGGCCCTGGCGGAGAGATCGAAGACGCTCAGGTCGAAGCCGGCCTTGAGCAGGTTGGCAGCCATGGGGCCGCCCATGTTGCCGAGTCCGATGAAGCCGATGCGCATGGGGTAGTCCTCTTCTTCTTGTTCGGGGCGCCCGCAGGGCAAGCGCGAAAGGAGGTGCCCGCCCGCGTGGTGCCGGGGCCGGACCAGCATCCTTGCTGAAGTCCGGACCGGCTCGGGGCGAGCGGGCGGGCAGGCTGATCTATTTGAGGTTGATGGTGGTGTTCACTGCGCCGCCGACCTCGTTCTCGTCGAACCAGCGTTCGGTGACTGTCTTGGTCTGGGTGTAGAACTGCACCACCTGCTTGCCGTACGGGCCCAGGTCGCCCAGCTTGGAGCCGCGCGAGCCGGTGAAGGAGAACAGCGGCACCGGCACCGGGATCGGTACGTTGATGCCCACCTGGCCGACGTCGATCTCTTCCTTGAAATGCCGCGCGGCGGCGCCGGAACGGGTGAACAGCGCGGTGCCGTTGCCGTTGGGGTTGGCGTTGATCAGCTCGATGGCCTCGTCGAAGGTCTTCACCGACACCACGCAGAGCACCGGGCCGAAGATTTCCTCGCGGTAGATGGTCATCTGCGGGGTGACGCCGGAGAACAGGGTCGGGCCGACGAAGTTGCCTTTGGCATAGCCATCCACCTGCGGGTTGCGGCCGTCCAGCTCCAGCTTGGCGCCTTCCTGGGTGCCGCGCTCGATCAGGCCGCTGACGCGGTCCAGCGCCGCGCAGGAGACCAGCGGACCGACGTCGGTGTTGGCCTCGGTGCCGCCGCTGACCTTGAGGGTCTTCGCCTTGGCCACCAGGTCCGGAATCCACTGGTTGGCTTCGCCCACCAGGATCGCCACCGACACCGCCATGCAGCGCTGACCGGCAGCACCGAAAGCCGCGCCGGCGATGGCATTGAGGGTCTGTTCCTTGTTGGCGTCGGGCAGCACCACCGCGTGGTTCTTCGCGCCCATCATGCACTGCACGCGCTTGCCGGCCAGCGACGCGCGGTTGTAGACCTGGGTGCCGACGCGGGTCGAGCCGACGAAGGAGACGGCCTTGATGTCCGGGTGGTCGCAGATGGCGTTGACCACGTCCGGGCCACCATGGATGACGTTGAGCACGCCCGGCGGCACGCCCGCTTCATGGGCCAGCTCGACAAGCCGCATGGTTACCATCGGGTCCTGCTCGGAGGGCTTGAGGACGAAGGTGTTGCCGGTGGCGATCGCCATCGGGAACATCCACAGCGGGATCATCGCCGGGAAGTTGAAGGGGGTGATGCCGGCGCAGACGCCGATGGGTTGCAGGAGGGTGAAGGTGTCCACGCCGCCGGCCACGTTGTTGGCCAGTTCGCCCAGCTGCAGGTTGCCGATCCCCGCAGCGTGCTCGACCACTTCCAGGCCGCGGAACACGTCGCCCTCGGCATCGGGCAGGGTCTTGCCCTGCTCGGCGGTGAGGATCGCCGCCAGTTCCTTCATGTTCTCGCGGATCAGTTGCTGGTACTTGAGGAAGATGCGCGCGCGGGCGCCGATGGGGGTTTTCTTCCAGGTCTTGAACGCGGCCTTGGCGCTGGCCACAGCGCGCTCGACTTCCTCGGGCGTGGCGAAGGGCACGCGGGCAAGGACTTCCTGGGTGGCGGGGTTGATCACCTCGCGCCATTCGGAGGTGGTGGACTCGACGGGCTTGCCGTCGAGGAAGAGTTTGACGGTCGGGATGGCAGTTGCGGTCATCGGGGTTCTCCCAGCCTGAAGGCTTTCTTGTTGTGTGGTCCGATCCTAACAGTGCATTTTTGATGTGCTCAATGCGGTGATGTGCAAGTATGGTCTGCATTTATGCACATGGACGACGCAAAAGGGGCGCGCTGAGGCAGATATGGACTGGGACAACCTGCGGTTTTTCCTCGAGCTTTCGCGCGCAGGCAAGCTGACTGTCGCCGCCCGACGCCTGGGCGTGGATCACACTACGGTCGCGCGCCGCCTGCAGGCGCTGGAAAAAAGCATCGGCGCCCAATTGCTGGTGCGCGAGCCCGCCGGCTACCGGCTGACCGAGGCCGGACACAGCCTGCTGCCACAGGCCGAGGCCATGGAAAGCGCCTGCAAGGTGATCGAGAAACGCCTGGCCGGCGCCGAGGACAATCTCTCCGGCAAGGTGCGCATCGGCGCCACCGAGGGCTATGGCTCGACGCTGCTGACCTCGCAACTGGTGGAGCTGAACCGGCGCCATCCCCACCTGGGCGTGGACCTGCTGGCGGTGCCGCGGGCGCTGCAGCTGTCGCGCCATGAGGCGGACATCGTCATTACCCTGGAGCGCCCCGGCCGCGGGCCCTACATCATTACCCGGCTGACCGATTACGTGCTGCGCCTCTACGCCTCGAAGGACTACCTCGCCGAGCGCGGGCCGATCCGCAACCGCGACGACCTGCGCGAGCACGGCCTGGTCGGCTATGTCGACGACCTGCTGTACAGCAAGGAGCTGCAGTACCTCGACGAGATCGGCCGGCCGCTGCACATGGCGCTGCGCTGCACCAGCATCCTCGCCCAGCAGCGCGCGGTGGCGGAGGGCGCCGGGCTGGCGATCCTGCCGGCGTTCGCAGCCGCAGAGGACCCGTCGCTGCAGCCGGTGCTGGCAGGGGAAATCGAATTCGTGCGGACTTTCTGGATGCTGATGCCGACCGAGCTCAAGGATATCGCTCGGATGCGCACCACCTGGGATTTCCTGCGGGAGAAGGCCGAAGGCAGCCAGGACGTGCTGATGGGGCGAACCAACTTGTAGGAGCGAGCTTGCTCGCGAACAAATTAACCGGCAGCTCCAGCGTCAGGCGGGTTCGCGAGCAAGCTCGCTCCTGCAAGGTGATGCCAGTGCCGAAATTGGCCCGGTGCGCCGGGATGAAAAAGGGCGGCCAGTTGGCCGCCCTTTTTGTCTTACGCCAGTCCGACGTAGAGGTTCTGTACGTCGTCGTTGCCGTCCAGGGCATCGAGGAAGGCTTCGACTTCCTCCAGCTCCGCACCGGACAGGCTTACCGGGTTCTTCGCCTTGTAGCCGAGCTTGGCCGAGGCGACGGTGAAGCCGTGTTCGGGCAGGGCGCGACAGACGGCGTCGAGGTCGGTGGAGTCGGTGAGGAACAGCGTGTCGCCGTCTTCCTCGCCAGGCTCGAAGTCCTGGGCGCCGGCTTCGATGGCGGCCAGTTCCGGGTCGGCGTCAGCGCTGGCCGGGGTGGCCTCGACCAGGCCCAGGTAATCGAAGTCCCAGGAGACCGAGCCGGAAGCGCCGAGCTGGCCCTTGCGGAACAGCACGCGGATTTCCGCGATGGTGCGGTTGACGTTGTCGGTCAGGCACTCGACTATCACCGGCACGCGGTGCGGGGCGAAGCCTTCGTAGACCACGCGCTCGAAGGTGGCGGCGCCGTCCAGCAGGCCGGCGCCTTTCTTGATGGCGCGCTCCAGGGTGTCGCGGGGCATCGAGGCCTTCTTGGCCTGCTCGACGACCAGGCGCAGTTTCGGGTTCATGTCCGGGTCGGCGCCATTGCGCGCGGCGATCATGATTTCCTTCGACAGTTTGCCGAACACGCGGCCCTTGGCGTTGGCGGCAACTTCTTTATGTTTGGCTTTCCACTGGGCGCCCATAGTGATCTCTTGCTGGCGGTTGCTGATGGGCGGCAAGTCTAAGGGTTGATGCGCTCGCTGGCGATATCTGGTGGTCCGATGCGTCTTTTGTAGGGCGCATACCCCGGTACCTACGGCGGATAACCCCGAAGGCGTTATGCGCTCTACGCCGCTGTCACCGACGGGGCGTCCGTTCGCGAGCAAGCTCGCTCCTACAGGTTCCCTCAGCCTTGAGCGGCGAGGAAGGTGTAGAGCCGCTCATCCAGCGAGTGCGCGACGTTGAAGCGCATCCACGGCACGCTGCGGCCGTCGGGCATGAATAACTGACCGGGGAACAGCAGGATCTTCGCCTCCTTGGCGCGGCCGGCGAGCAGGGTGGCGTCGTCCACCGCGCGATGCCGGGCCCAGAGGAACAGGCCGGCGCGGGGTTCGTGGAAGATTTCCAGGCCGGCCGCTTCCAGGCGCCGCGCCACGCTGTCGTGGGCCTCGCCGAGCTGGTCGCGCAGCTGGCGCACGTGCTTGCGATGGCGGCCCTGCAGAAGGATATCCAGCGCCAGGGTCTCGGTGAGTTCCGAGCTGGTCAGGCCGCTGACCATCTTCAGCGGCACCAACTCCTCGACCAGTTCGGGGTGCGCGGCGATGAAGCCGGTGCGCAGTGCGGGGGCGATGACCTTGGACAGGCTGCCGATGTAGATAACCCGCGCCAGTTGGTCGAGGTTGGCCAGGATCAGTTGGCCGGCAGGGTCGAGGTCGGCGTAGATATCGTTCTCGACGATGAGGAAATCGTATTTTTCCGCCAGTTGCAGCAGGCGGTGCGCGGCGGCCAGCGACAGGCTGCCGCCGGTGGGGCTCTGCAGGCGCGCCTGGGTGAAGTAGACCTTGGGCCGGTGCTCGCGGGCCAGTTGCTCCAGGCGGTCGAGATCCAGCCCGTCGGCGCTGCGCGGCACGCCCAGCAGCTGCGCGCCCTGCAGGCGCAGGTTGAGGAACAGGTTGTGGTAGCCGGGCTCGTCGACCAGCACCGGATCGCCGCGCTGCACCAGATAGCGCACGGTCAGGTCCAGCGCCTGGCTGGCTCCGGCGGTCAGCAGGATCTGCTCGGGGCTGGCAGCCACGCCTGCATCGCCCAGGCGGTCAGCGAGTTTGCCGCGCAGCTTGGGGTTGCCCTTGCTGTGGCCATAGTTGCCGAACTGGGTCGGTTCTTCCCGCGCCAGGCTGCGCAGGCCGCGCAGCAGACCTTCGCCATCGAGCCAGTGCTCGGGCAGCAGGCCGACGCCGGGGCGCAGTTCCATGCCCAGAGGCTGGAACACCTTGTGCAGCAGCAGGTGGGCATCGAAATCGAACTCGGTGGGCGCCTCATTGCCGGTGCTGTCCTCGACTGCTGGGCCGCGCACGTAGAAACCGGCGTTGGGCACGGCGTTCAGGCAGCCACGCGCTACCAGCCGGTCGTAGGCCTCGACCACGGTGAAGTGGCTGACGCCGTTGGCCTGGGCGAATTTGCGGATCGAGGGCAGCTTGGCGCCGGGGCGCAGGCGCTGCTCGTCGATGGCCTGGGCGATGCCGTCGACGATCTGGGTGACCAGGGGAATGTCCGAGGTGGGGTCGAGCAACAGCATCCGAAGGTCCGTTCTGGTAGGGGAAGAATCTGTACAGGTCCGGCGACCATAACAGCACTGCAAATTCCACGACGTCCCTGTGCATGGTGCGGGCGCGGCGCGGCCAGCACACTCGGCTCCGTGAAGCGGCAATCCGCCGCAGTGCCTGAAAAGAACAAGGACCGCCCGTCATGCGTGACACAGCTTACAACATCGATCCGTCGAGCATTTCCGCCGAAGAGCGGCAGGCGCGCTGCGACCTTGCCGCGCTGTACCGGCTGATTGCGCACTTCCGCTGGACCGACCACATCGACACCCACATCTCCGCGCGGGTGCCGGGCGAGCCGGGCCACTACCTGATCAACCGCTATGGCGTGCTGTTCCATGAAATGCGCGCCTCCGACCTGGTGAAGGTCGACCACGCGGGCGATGTCATCGACCCGCGCTTCGGCCCGAAAAGCGTCAATCGCGCCGGCTTCAACATCCATTCCGCAGTGCACGCCGCCCGCGAGGACGTGGCCTGCGTGATCCACACCCACACCGCCGCCGGTATCGCGGTGTCCGCCCAGGAAGACGGCCTGCTGCCGATCAGCCAGCACGCGCTGAAGTTCTACAACCGCCTGGGCTACCACGACTACGAGGGCATCGCCCTGGACCCGGACGAGCGCTCGCGCCTGGTCAGCGACCTGGGCAGCCACATGGTGATGATCCTGCGCAACCACGGCCTGCTGGCCACCGGGCGCTGCATCGCCGAAGCCTTCAACCAGATCTACTTCCTCGAACGCGCCTGTCAGGCGCAGGTCCAGGCCCTGGCTGGCGGCCGCCAGCTGCGTTACCCGCCGCACGCGGTGTGCGAGCGCGTCGCCGTGCAGGAAGAGGAAGCGCTGGTCGACGGCCTGCACCTGCTGGCCTGGGAATCGGCGCTGCGCCTGATCGAGGATGGCGCAACCGTCTACCGCACCTGACCCGTTACCGTGCCCCGGTCCGCAGAGACCGGGCGCCTGCGTGCTTGAACCATCTGCCAACAACAAAGCCAAGAGGTGGAAATGAAGAACCCGATTCTGGGAGCCCTGTTCATGGGCGTGGCATCCGGCGCCATGGCTGCTGACCTGACCGTGATCTCCTTCGGCGGCATCAGCAAGGACGTACAGACCGAAGCCTTCTACAAGCCCTTCGAGAAGAAGGAGGGGATGAAGGTGATCGCCGGCGAGTACAACGGCGAAATGGGCAGGATCAAGGCCATGGTCGACACCGGCGGCGTCAACTGGGACGTCGTCCAGGTGGAAGGCCCGGAGCTGCTGCGCGGCTGCGAAGAAGGCCTGTTCGAACATCTGGACCCGGCGATCCTCGGCAAGGCCGAGGACTATGTGCCCGGTACGATCTCCGACTGTGGCGCCGGCCTGCTGGTCTGGTCCATGGCCATGGTCTACGACGGCAAACGCCTCGCCAATGGTCCTACCGGCTGGACGGATTTCTGGGACACGAAGAAATTCCCCGGCAAGCGCTCGCTGCGCAAGGGCGCCAAGTACACCCTGGAGATCGCCCTGCTGGCCGACGGCGTGAAGAAGGAAGACCTGTACAAGGTGCTGGCGACCAAGGAAGGCGTGGACCGCGCGTTCAGGAAGCTCGATGAGATCAAGCCGTCGATCCAGTGGTGGGAATCCGGCGCGCAGCCGATGCAGTTCCTCGCCAGTGGCGACGTAGTCATGAGCACCGCCTACAACGGCCGCGCCTTCGCTGCGCAGGAAGAGGGCGTGCCGATGAAGGTGGTGTGGAAGGGCAGCCTGTACGCCATCGATTCCTGGGCGATCCCCAAGGGCAGCCCGAACAGGAAGGCCGCCGAAGACTTCATCGCCTTCTCGCTCAAGCCCGAGCAGCAGAAAGTCCACACCGTGAAGCTGGGCTACGGCTCGGTGAACCTGGGGACCAACAAGCTGATCGATCCCGGGATCATCGAGCGCCTGAACACCGCGCCGGCGAACCTGGAGCAGGCGGTGCCGGTGAACTTCGAGTTCTGGGTCGACCACGGCGAGGACCTGGAGCAGCGCTTCAACGCCTGGGCGGCGAAGGGCTGATCCGCGGTTTGGCGCGGGTGGTTGCATCGGCGCCCTGATCGTTTCGCGGCGGATAACGCTGGCGCGTTATTCGCCCTACGTTCTGCCGCGGTCTGCCGGACGGGACGGCGTCAGGCGGGTTCGCGAGCAAGCTCGCTCCTACAGGGGCGCCCGATGGCCGCTCTTCGTAGGAGCGAGCTTGCTCGCGAACTGGATTCTGCCGTGGGCGGGATCAGACCTTGCGCCACACGCTCGCCAGCCAGGGCTGCTGTTCGCGCGGCAGGCCGGCGGGGCGGTAGTAGTGTTCCAGCTCGCGGAAGCCCGCATCGTCCAGCAGACGTGCCCAGCTCTCCAGGTCGTGGTAGGAGCCGTAGCGCCCGCCGTTCCAGCCTTCCTGGTTGTCCCCGCGAGGGTTGGAGCTGAACAGCACGCCGCCCGGCTTTAGCGTCGTATGCAATTGGCGCAGCACGCGCGGCAGCTCGCTACGCGGAATGTGGAACAAGCTGGCGTTGGCATAGACGCCATCGAAGCGTGCGGTGGGCAAGTCAAGGTCGAGGAAGTCCTGCTGCCAGACCTCGCAGCCGCTCGCCTCGCGGGCCATGGCGACGAAGTCGGCGCAACCGTCCAGCCCGACCGGAGCATGCCCCATGCCTTTCAATGCACACAGGTCGCGCCCCGGACCGCAACCGAAATCGAGCAGGGCGAAAGGCGCCTCGCCCTGGATGTGCCGCAGCAGCGCGGCGATGTTCTGGGTGACGTCGTGGTCCCAGGTGCCTTCGCGGAAGGATTCGGCGCTGTCCTGGTAATGCTGCAGGGTGACGCGGGAGATATCGCGCAGGATCGGGTCGTCGGTGCTCATGATGGTGTTCGATCGGTAGGGATTGGGGATTCTACAACGCGCCTCGGCGTGTGGGCCTGCATACCGGCGAGCGCTTCACCCTCGGGCTGATCTTCCACGATGCGCTGTGAGGAGTAGCATGGATCGGTCCAGGGAACCGGGAGATCGACATGCACTACGAAGTGATTCAACGCCACCGCAGCGAGTACCCCGCGCCCATCACCTTCGCCAAGGGCGCGCCGCTGTTCGTCGGTGAGCGCTACGAAGGCGCCGGGGGCTGGGAGGACTGGTACTTCTGCTCCACGCCCGGCCAGCGCCAGGGCTGGGTGCCGGCGCAGGTATTCAACATGACGGCGCCCGGCGCCGGGGTAGCGATGGAGGACTACACCGCCCGCGAACTCGACGTGGAGGTCGGCGAACACCTGGAAGGTGGCCGCGAGCTGGGCGGCTGGCTCTGGTGCATCCGCGCCGGCGGCGAGGCCGGCTGGGTGCCGCTGGATTGCCTGCAGGAAGTCAGCGCCTGATCCCGCCTCGCCTGATCTGCAATAGGGTCAGGCCTTGTAGCGGCGCGCGGTGTGCTGCTTGAGCCAGGCCATCAGCCCGCGCTGCTGTACCACCGTGGGCTGTTCCACCAGCAGCGCGGCGCTGGCCTTCTGGCGGAAGTCGAGCAGGCGGCCCATGGCCTCGGCGATCTCCTGGCGGGCTTCCATGCAGGGCGCGAGGGTCTGCTTGTCGATGTAGTACGCGGCGCCGTCGCTGAGGGCAGTGAATTGTGCCTGCCAGGCCGTGCCGGTCAGCACGCCGGCCTCGCCGAACACTTCGCCCGGCCCCATGCGGCCGGCCTCGATGGATTGGCTGTCGTGAGGCAGGGTGACGCTTACCACGCCGGAGTCGATGATCAGCAGACGGTCGCTGACGTCTCCCGGCGCCAGCAGCACCTCGCCGCGCTTGAAGGGCCGGCGCTGCATGCGGTTCGCCAGCTCGTCGCGCTCCTCGTCGCGCAGGGCGTCGAACAACCCCGAGCGCACCAGCAGCGCCCGCGCCCGGGAAGCGCTTTCGCGCATCGGTGCGTCGGCCTCGGCCAGCAGGTTGATGCCGGCGGCCTGCAGGTGGCGGTAGGCGAGGTCGAACAGCTGGTTGCGCACCTCGCGCTTCTCGCCCATGGCGGCGACGAAGCCGCTCATTTCGTATTCCACCCCATCGGGCGCGGACTTGCGCACGCTGACCGCCGGCGCCGGGTTGGCCAGCAGGGCGCGGCAGCCGCCCAGGGCGTCTTCGAGGGCGCTGATCACCTTGCGTGGGCGGATGTGCGGGCTGACCGTCAGGCTCACGCTGACCCCATAGAGGTTCGCCGGGCGACTCAGGTTGAGAACCTTGGCTTTCGCCGCGAGGGAGTTGGGCACCACGGCCAGCGTACCCTGGGAGGTCTGCAGGTAGGTGGAGCGCCAATCGATCTCGGTGACCTTGCCCTCGATGCCGTCGATGGAGATCCAGTCATCCAGCTGATAGGGCTTGGTGGTGTTGAGCACGATGCCGGAGAACACGTCGCTCAGGGTGCTCTGCAGCGCCAGGCCGAGGACGATGGCGACCACCCCGGAAGTGGCCAGCAGGCCCTTCACCGGCAGCTCCAGCACATAGCCGGCGGCGGCGATGATGGCGACCAGGAAGATCAGTGCGCCGACCACGTCCTGCAGCAGCCGCCCGCCATGGCCGATGCGCTGCACCAGCAGGAAGCCCAGCACCACTGTCAGGCAGCGCGCGGCGAACAGCCACCAGAGTATCTGCACGGCGGTGGCGACCATGTGGCTGGGCAGATCGTCCGGCCAGGGCGCGGCGCGCAGCGGGTTCATCCCGGCGTTGAACAGCAGCAGGCTGAACAGCAGGAAGCCGAGCAGGCGCACCGCCAGCCGCCAGTGCGGATGGGCCGGGCCGACCAGCCGCCAGAGCAGCAGGTCGATCAGCAGCAGGACGGGGGCGGCGAACAGCGGGTGGGCAGTAAGCAGGGCGGGCATCGAGCCTCTCCTTGGAACGATCGCAAGAAGATGGCACAGAAAATCGCTTTCGGGCAGCGGCCTCAGCTCGGATTGTGCGGGGCCACGAGCTTCAGCCACTCATCGGTTTCGACTTCGCCGGCGATGTGCAGCTTCGGTTCGCTCTCGTCGAACAGCACCAGCGCGCTGCCGTATTCGGGGGTGTCGGTGTCGCGGGCCTTGAGGTTCTCGCGCAGCAGGTCGAAGCATTCGCTGTGGGTGACCAGTACCAGATTGCGGTGAGCGGCCTTGTGCTGGCGAATCTGCTCGGCGAGGTCGCCGTCCTTGCAGGTCAGCAGCCAGTCCTGGCGGGCGACTTTGCGGTCGAACATCAGGTCGGCGGTCTGCACCGTGCGATTGGCCGGGCTGCTGTAGATGTCGGTGGCGGTCAGGCCCAGGCGGGCGATGCTGTCGCCCATGCCTTGTGCCAGGGCGGCGGCGCGCGCGGTGATGCCGTCGGCGGCGCCCAGGCATTGCGCCGTGGAGCGGTCGCAGCGCTCCATGTGCCGCACCAGCAGGACGACGCCGCCACGGGCCCAGTTCTGCGCGAACAGGTTGCTGCTCGGCACGTCTTCCAGCGGCGAAGGCAGGGCGCGCCAGGCCACCAGGGCGAGAGCAGTGCAGGTCAGCAGGGAAACGGCCAGAAGGCGAAGGCGGGGCAAGGGGCATCCTCATGCGCGGGCGTCCGCGCGGGATGCGGGGAGCTGGGTGCATGCTGCACCCGGCGGGTGACAATCACGCGATGGGTTGATGACGAGGCGGTGATGAAAGTTCCGCAACCGGCCTATCGAACATCCTCGGAATTGTTGCCTTGCGTGACGCTGACGGTGGCGGTGGTGCCGGCGCGCAGGCGGTCGCGCCCCGGATATCGAGGATCGATGGCGATGCGCACGGGGATGCGCTGGGCGAGTTTCACCCAGGTGTAGCTCGGGTTGATATTGGCCAGCAGGCGCGCGCCCGGGGCGTTCTCGCGGTCGGTGATGGCGAAGGCGATGCTCTCGACGCGGCCGTCGAAGCGTTCGCCGCTCATCAGCTGCACCGCCACCGCATCGCCTTCGCGGATGCGCGGCAATTTGGTTTCCTCGAAGTAGCCGCCCACGTAGAACGAGTCGCTGTCCACCAGCGCCACCAGCGAGTGGCCGGCGGTGGCGTAGTCGCCGGCGCGGGTCAGCAGGTTGGTCACGTAGCCGTTCACCGGCGCCACCACCTGGGTGCGCTCCAGGTCCAGCCGCGCCTGCTTCTGCGCCGCTTCGGCGAGGGCGACGTTGGCTTGCGCCAGCGCCAGGTTGGCCTGCTCGCGCAACAGCTGCGCCTCGGCCACGGTGACGTCGGTGTGTGCCTTCTCCCATTCCTCGTTGGAGATCGCCGAGCGCGCCTTCAGTGCCTTGCGGCGGGCTTCCTCGCTCTGCCGCTGGTGCAGCAGCGCCTGGTTGGCAGCGATAGCCGCCTGGGACTGGCCGAGCGCGGCGCGGGCGACTTCCACCGCGCGGTCGGCATGCAGTACTGCCAGTTCATAGCGCGCCGGGTCGATCGTCAGCAGCAGCTCGCCCTTGCTGACGTGCTGGTTGTCCTTCACGCGCAGTTCGACGATGCGCCCGGTGACGTCCGCCGACAGTGTCACCACGTCGGCACGCACTCGCGCATCGCGGGTCCAGGGCGCGCGGGTGTAATAGGTCCAGGCGAAATAACCGAGGATCAGGGCGAGTCCGACCACGGCCAGGGTGATCAGTGGCGGCAGGGCTTTGCGCAGGCTGGCCATTCAGTGCAGGGCTCCCATGAGCAGGATCAGGCCCGCGCAGAGGCAGGCGTAGAGCGCGCCTTCGAACAGCGCCTCGTGCCACACCAGGCGCAGCACGCCGAGGCGGCGCAGGCTCCAGTCCAGCAGCAGGAAGATCGGCAGGGCCAGCAGCAGCGCCTGGGCCAGCGGCGGCAGGTAGACCCCGCCCAGTTCGATATCAACGGGCATGCAGCGCGGGTTCCCCGTGGTCGTCGTGGAAGGTGGCGGATTCGCCATAAAGGTCGCGGAAACGCTCCAGCAGGTCGGCGGCCACCAGCAGTGCCACGCCGCTGACGAATACCGGGCGCATGGCATCGCCGCTGGGGTAGTTGCCGTGGCCTTGCAGTTCGTCCAGCTCGTTGCCCAGTTCGCGCATGGCCGGCAACACCCGGTGCAGCGGCGCGGCAGGCGGCTGGTCGAGGCAGGCGGCGAGCTCGTCGAGTAGCAGCGACAGGCGCGCACGCAACGCCTGCGGCAGGCCATGGGGATTCAGGCTTTCGCGGCGCAGCTGATGCAGCACCACGCCCAGGGTCATGCTTGCCAGGCTGCACTGGAAGCGCTCGCCGGACTGCTCGTCACGCGCCGCCGGCAGCAACCCGAGCATGATCGCCAGGCGGTCCACCATGCGGCTCTCGAACAGGAAGCGGCGCGCCTCGCTGGGCTTGGACAGCAGCACCGAGCGCACCTCGGCGCGGGTCCGGCGCGATTGGCGGCGCAGGCGTGCATCGGCGTCGAAGGGGAACAACCAGGCGTACACCAGCAAGGCCAGCACCCCGGCGCTGACATAACCGCCGGCGAATTCGAACCATTGCAGCGAAGTGTTGATCCACGCGCCCTGGTTCTGCGGGCCCACCAGCAGGAAAGTCGACAACCCCAGGCCGATGCCTATCCCGGCGGTCTGCGGGTTGGCCAGGCCCACCGCAATGACGTACAGCAGCGGGGTGAGGAACAGCGCGAGCATCTCGAAGTCGCCGACGCTGGGCAGCAGCAGGAACTGCAGCAGCGCCGCCGCCACCAGCGCCATGGCCAGCCCGCGCATGTAGGCCAGGCTCGCCATCAGCGGGCGCGGGAAGGTGGCCAGCAGGGAGCAGAGGATGCCGATCAGGATCATCCCGGCGCGGGCGCCGTCCCAGGCGGTCTCGATCCATATCCAGCCGGCGCAGCACAGCGCGACGAAGGCGCGGGTGGCGTTCATGGCGGCGAGGTGGAAGTCCAGGTGCAGGGCCTGGGCCTGGCTCTGCGGATAGGAGCTGCTGCCGGGGCGGCCTTCCTGGATCGCTTCGCTCAGCTCGATCATCTCGTCCAGTTGCTGCATCAGCCGCGCCTGCTCGAAGCGCAGCGCCCAGGCCAGGGAGCGCAGTGAGGTGGGCAGGCCGTCGGCCAGCTCCTCGGCCTGCCGCGCGGCGGCGTCGAAGCGCTGGCGCAACTGGGTGATGCGC
>NZ_JBGLYK010000162.1:0-13565 GCF_047304025.1 Pseudomonas sp. Pseusp97
GAACCGGCAACCGCCGCGGCCACGCTGGCCGGGGTCGCGCCCGTTGCCGCAGCGGCGGTGGTGGCCGAGCTGATGGCAGTGGTGTCGTCAGCCGGGCTGGCCGGGTTGCGGCCGTCCACCAGCACGTTCATGGTCCAGGTGTTCGCCCCGGTCTTGGTGAAGTACTGGGTCATGACATGGGAGTTACCCTGGCTGTCATAGATGTTCACCGAGGTCGAGGAGTTGTAGGTGGTCGGGTCGGCCGAGTTGAACGGGGTGACCGTCGGCACGGTGTTGGTGGAGTTCAGGTTGAAGGTCTGGCTGACCTGGGTGGTCGCCTTGGGCGCCTGGTTCGAGGTCTCGATGCGCAGGTCGCCGACCACGCCGCTCTGCAGCTGGCCCTGGGCATTCACCGGGTAGCCCTGCAGGCGGTAGCCGTTGTTATCCACCACATAGCCGTTCTTGTCGGTGCCGAAGTAGCCGGCGCGGGTGTAGCTCACCGCCCCGTTGTTGCTGGTGACGAAGAAGCCGTTGCCGTTGATGGCCATGTCCAGGGCGTTCTGGGTCGAATCGATGGTGCCCTGGTTGAACAGCTGCGACACGTTGGACAGCAGCACGCCGCTGCCCACCGGGTTGCTGCCGCTGCCCAGCACGGAGGCCGCGTAGACGTCGGAGAACTCCGCGCGGGACTGCTTGAAGCCCACGGTGCTGGCGTTGGCGATGTTGTTGCCGGTGGTGTTGAGGTCACTGGAAGCGGCCTTGATACCACTGAGCCCGATATTGAATGACATGCTTAGCTCCTGGTCGGTATCGCCGACTTACTGGCCAATGATCTGGACTTTGGACAGGCCGATGCTGCCCAGTCCGGCGAGGTTGAGGGTCAGCTCGCCGCCGTTCTGCCCCAGCGTCACGCTGTCGACGTTGGCCGGCAGGAAGGTGGTCAGGCCGTAGGTCTTGCCCTCGTAGTTGGTCTGCGCTTCGAACTTGTAGCGGCCGGGCGGCATGAGATTGCCGCTGGAGTCCTTGCCGTCCCACATGAAGCTGACGTTGCCGGCGGTCTGCTGGCCCATGTCGACGCGGTTCACCAGGGTGCCGCTGTCGTCATAGATATTGACCCAGCTGTTGGCCGTGGACACCGGCAGGGTGTAGGTGCCCTTGAAGGTCTCGGCGGTATCCACCATCGACTTCTCGGTCGGCACTATCACCTTACGCCCCACCAGCGACGAGGCCTGCAGCGCCTGGGACGACTGGTAGTTGGAGAGCACGCTGTCCATGCTGGTGTTCAGCGACTGGATGCCTTCCACGGTGCTGAACTGCGCCAGCTGGGCGATGAACTCGCCGTTTTCCTGGGGAGACATCGGGTCCTGGTTGTTCATCTGCGCCACCAGCAGCTTGAGGAACTCGTCCTTGCCCAGGTTGCTCTTGCCGGCGGTAGCGGTGCCGCTGCTGTCCTTGTTGATCGCATACTGGTCCAGAACCGAGCTGGAGCCGTTGATGCTGCTGTTATCGATGCTCATCGTGCTCTTCCTCAGCGCTTACTGACCCAGGGTCAGGACCTTCTGCATCATCTGCTTGGCGGTGTTCATCATTTCCGCGTTGGTCTGGAACGAGCGGCTGGCGGAGATCATGTCGGCCATCTCCTCCACCACATTGACGTTCGGGTAATAGACGTAGCCGTCCTTGTCGGCGGCCGGGTGGTTGGGCTCGTAGCGCGGGATCAGCGAGCTCTTGTCTTCCACCACGCCCAGGACCTGCACGCCGGAGCCGGCCTGGTCGGTCTCGCCGAACAGCGAACCCTGGTCGCCGCCGCCCTGCGCCTGCTGGAACATGGTGGCGAACACCGGATGGCGGGCGCGGTAGGTCTGGTCGACGCTGGAGGACACGGTCTCGGCGTTGGCGATGTTCGAGGCGGTGGTGTTCAGACGGGTGGTCTGGGCACTCATGCCGGTACCGGCGATGTTGAAGACACTGGCGAGCGACATGGCGATTACTCCCCGCGCAGGGCGTTCATCAGCCCTTTGAACTTGCTGTTGAGGAAGGTGAACGAGGCCTGGAACTGCACGGAGTTCTCCGCGTAGTTGGACTGTTCGATCTGTTCATCGACGGTGTTCTGGTCGATCGACGGCTGGGTCGGGTTGCGGTACTTGAGCGACTCGTCGCCGATGCCGAAACCGTCCGCGGCGATGTGATGCGCGTTGGTCAGGGTGGCGCTGAAGGTGCCGTTCTTCATCTTGTCCGACTGGGCCGCCAGTACCGAGGCGAAATCCAGGTCGCGCGCCTTGTAGTTGGGCGTGTCGGCGTTGGCCAGGTTGTTGGCCAGGACTTCAGCGCGCTGGGAGCGGAAGCTCAGAGCTTGCTGGTGGATGCCGAGGGCTTTGTCGAAACTGATGCTCATGGTCACGAACCTGTTTGCCGGTGTGGGCTTGCCAACACTTCAGCAAGGTACGTGCCAGATTTCCAATTCCTTGTTAATCAAGGGCTTGAGAGTATTTCCAGAGCGGCAAAGGGCGGCAAACAGCGGCAAAGCGGCAAGCGATTTCCTTGCCGCCGCGCTTTATCGCCCTGCCTTGCCGCTGCACGAGACCGTCGCCTTCGATCTGCCGATGCTATGACAGCGGATAACGCAGGCTCGTCATGCGCCCCACCAACGGTTCGCGAGCAAGCTCGCTCCTACAGCCCAGCCAAACACCGGCGTGTCCCTTGTAGGAGCGAGCTTGCTCGCGAACCGCACTCTGCCGTCCACCCCGCACACGTAGGATGGCGTGGAGCGCAGCGATACCCATCTCATGTCCACGCGCCACCGCGATTTCGCCAGGCGCAGAAACGCCAATCGCGGAGATCGTCCGCGATTGTCTGAATGCAACTGCAGGAACGCCGCCCGAACAGGCCGGGCATCGGCCATCACTTGGCCTTGTAGATGATCCCCGGGCTGCACTGGACCATCTGGTAATGGTCGGGCAACGCGTTGAGCGCTTCGGAGGCGCCGAGGAACAGGTAGCCGCCGGGCTTGAGCGTGGCATGGATGCGCAGGAGGATGTCGCGCTTCACCTCGGCGGAGAAATAGATCAGCACGTTGCGGCAGAACACCATGTCGAACTTGCCCAGCGCCGCGTAGCTGTCCAGCAGGTTCAGCGCGCGGAACTCCACGCGGCTCCTGATCGCCGGCTTCACCGTCCAGCGCCCCGGCGTCTTCTGGTCGAAATAGCGCGCCAGGCGCTCCTGCGACAGGCCGCGGCCGATGGCCAGGCTGTCGTACTCGCCGGCCTTGCAGGCGGTGAGCATCGAGCCGGAGAGATCAGTGGCGACGATCTGCACGCCGGCCTTCAGCTGGCCGAGGTTGGTGCGCTCGAACTCGTCGATGGCCATCGACAGCGAATACGGCTCCTGCCCGGAGGAACAGGCCGCCGACCAGATGCGCAGGCGCTGGCCGGGCGATGCCTTGATCATTTCCGGCAGCACGCGGTTCTTCAGCACCTCGAAGGGGTAGGTATCGCGAAACCACAGGGTCTCGTTGGTGGTCATCGCGTCGACCACCTGCTCGCGCAGCTGGCTGCGAACCTGGATCTTCTGCACCAGCTCGCCCAGGGACTTGATGCCCTGCTGCTCCATCAACTTGTTCAAGCGGCTGGAGACCAGGTACTGCTTGTTGGCGCCCAGGAGGATGCCGCAGGTCTTCTCCAGGAAATCCCGGAACAGCTCGAACTCAGAATTGGTGGATGTCACAGATACGCCTCTTTACTCGTGGACAGCTGCTGCCTGCTACGACGACAGCCGCCGGACCGGTGTTCAAAAAAACATAGACGATACGGGCGGCACCGGCGCCACCCGTATCTCGACAGGCCAGGTCAGGCCGTTGCGCCATCCACTGCCTTGATCCGCTCCGACACGCGGGCGGCCAGGTCATCGGGACGGAACTTGGCAAGGAAGTCGTCAGCGCCGACCTTCTTCACCATGGCCTGGTTGAACACCCCGGACAGCGAAGTATGCAGGAGAATGTGCAGATCCTGCATGCGCGGGTCGTTACGGATTTCCGCCGTGAGCGTGTAGCCGTCCATTTCCGGCATCTCGATATCCGAGATCACCATCAGCAGGTCGCTGCCCGGATGTCCGCCGGCTTCCACGATCTGGTTCAGGTAATCCAGCGCCTGGCGACCGTCATTGAGCGCCAGCACTTCCACGCCGACGGTCTCCAGGCAACGCACCAGCTGCTTGCGCGCCACGGACGAGTCGTCCACCACCAGCACGCGCTTGCTCACCGCGCGGGCCTGGGTGTCGGCGTCCAGCACGCCTTCGGAAATGTCCTCCGAGGTCGGTGCAACTTCGGCGAGGATCTTCTCCACGTCGATGATTTCCACCAGCTGGTTGTCCACCCGCGTCACCGCCGTCAGGTAGTGATCGCGACCGGTGCCCTTGGGTGGCGGATGGATCGACTCCCAGTTCATGTTGACGATGCGCTCCACCGAGTGCACCAGGAAACCCTGCACCTTGGTGTTGTACTCGGTGATGATCACGAAGCTGTTGGCGATGTCGCGCAGGGCGTGACGCCCCGTCGCCAGCGCCAGGTCGAGGATCGGGATGGTGCCGCCACGGATGTTCGCCACCCCGCGTACCACCTGGCTGGACTTGGGCATCACGGTCAGGCGGGGGCACTGCAGCACCTCCTTCACCTTGAACACGTTGATGCCGTACAGCTGGCTGCCGTTCAAGCGGAACAGCAGCAGTTCGAGACGATTCTGGCCAACCAGCTGCGTACGCTGGTTGACCGAATCCATGACTCCGGCCATTGAGCCTCCTGTGCACGCAACGCCGCCCGACTCGCGAAGGCGGCATGACCATTGCTTGGATCGTTGCATGAAACAGGCAACGACAGTTTTCCGACAGCCCAGACTCGCGCGCGCCCTGATGGCGGCGCTGCTCGGCATGACGGGTGCGCTGACCTTCTCCCCGGCTGGGGCGGAAGGCTTCACCGCGCCTGAAATCCTTATCGGCTCCACCCAGGGCTTTCTTGAGTTCAAGGTGGAAGATTATCTGCAGACTTCCGGCATAGACGCCCGCTACGACATCGAAGTCGCGCGCATCGACCCCCGGCTGCGCCTGGCGCAGTGCGACAAGGACCTGACGCAGGCGCTGGAAAGCCCGGCGCAGCCCGTTGGTCGGGTCACGGTGCGGGTACGCTGCGACGGTTCCTCGCCCTGGACGGTCTTCGTGCCGGCGACAGTCAAGCTGTACCGTCAGGTTGTCGTCACCACCCAGCCACTCAAGCGCGACCACGTGATCGAGGCCGCCGACATCAGCGTCGTCGAACGCGACGTCGGCCCGCTGACCCAGGGCTACCTGACCGACCCCGAGCGCGCCCTGGGGCAGAAACTCAAGCGCGCCACAGTGAACGATCAGGTGCTCGCGCCGGTCTTTCTCGAACAGGCTGCCGCGATTCGCAAGGGCGAGCAGGTGGTGATCCGTGCGCGTACCAGCACCATCAACGTGCTGATGCCCGGCGAAGCGCTGTCCGACGGGGTGCCCGGCGAGCAGATCCGCGTGCGCAACCTGCGCTCGCAGCGTATCGTCAAGGCGCGGGTGATCGAGCCGGGGACCGTCGAAGTCACCCTGTAACCCTGTGGGTCATGGCCATTTCTGGCATGATGACGGCAACACTCAGCAAAATGTGCAAGGGCGCACAAAAAATCGGCCTAAAGTTTTTCTGCAGACGGCCGAAAAGCTTGGCAAGCGTCCAATACCTCCAGAGGTTTCCACCATGGTTATCGACTTCAACCGGCTGAACCCGGCCACTACGCCAGCTACCACTGGCCGTAGCGGTGCCGCCCAGAGCGGTCGCAGCGAAGCCGCCGCCGAGCCCACCGTCAACGCCCCGGCCAAGAGCGGCGAGCCGGTACAGCTCAGCGACACCGCGCAACAGCTGCAGAAAGTGAGCGATCAACTGAAGGACCAGCCCGTGGTCGACAATGAGAAAGTGGCTCGCATCAAGGCGGCCATCGCTGACGGCAGCTATCAGGTCGACAGCCAGCGGGTGGCCGGCAAGCTGCTCGACTTCGAATCCCAGCGCTGAGCCACTCGCGCTGGACCACCCTCGTAGACCGCCGAGCCCAAGATGTCTGACGCCCTGCTTTCCCTGATCAACGGCGACATCGATGCAGCCACCGCGCTGCTGCAGCTGATCGACGACGAGTTCCAGGCGCTGCAGGTGCGCGACCTGGGCCAGCTGCAGAAGCTGCTCGACCGCAAGCTGCCGCTGCTCCAGCAGCTCGAGCGCAATGGTCGTGAACGCAGCCTGGCGCTCCAACAGGCCGGTTTCAGCGTCGACCGCGAGGGTCTCGCTCAGCTCGCCCAGGCCACCGGCAACGGCGAACTGCTGGCGCGTGGCGACCAGCTCGCCGCCCTCCTCGATCAGTGCCAGGAAGCCAACCAGCGCAACGGCAAGATCATCCGCGCCGGCCAGGCCAGCACGGGTCGCCTGCTAGACATCCTGCGCGGCCAGGACACGCCCAATCTCTACGACCGCCGTGGCGGCTCCACCCAGAGCAGCCGCCAGCGCCCGCTCAGCCAGGCCTGATCGCCGCTGCGACGACCACGCCGAATGTCGCGAGACAGCGCTGGTCTGCCCGCCCGCCCTAGGGCAAAATGCCATTACGCACCCTGCCCCGTGCAAGACTCATAACAAACACAATGGAGACCCGCGGACCGTGTCCAATCTGTTCGCCGAGGAAAATGGCCCTCAACCGCCGAAGGTGCTGAAGGCTCCGGTGGAGATCCACGCCAGCCTGAAAACGCTGATGGACAGTCACGATCCCCTGGTGGTCACCTTCGAAGGGCGCAGCCAGCGCTTCCAGAGCTTCGTCGTCGAGATCAACCGCGAGCGCAACATCGTCGCCCTCGACGAGCTGATCCCCAACGACGGCGAGCGCTTCCTGCAGAACGGCGAGCAGTTCCGCATCGAAGCCTTCCATGAAGGCGTGCGCATCGCCTGGGAAAACACCCAGAACGCCTTCTTCTCCGAGATCGACGGCGCCCGCTGCTACTGGCTGCCGGTGCCGCCCGAGATGCTCTACCACCAGCGCCGCAACGCCTTCCGCGCCCCCGTGGGCCAGGGCCAGCCGGTGGCCGTGGAGATCGGCGGCAGCAAGCTGAAGTCGCCGCTCAAGGGCACCCTGATCGACATCTCCGCCACCGGCTGCAAGATCCGCCTCGAAGGCAACGCCGCCGAGCGCCTGCAGCCCGGCCAGGTCTACGAGGAATTCACCGCGCGCCTGCCCTTCGGCGCGCTGACCATGGAAGTCGAACTGCGCCACGTGCATTTCGAGGACAAGGTCGGCTACAGCTTCGCCGGCATGCGCTTCCACCAGATGAGCGGCCTGGCGCAGCGCAACATCGAGCGCTTCGTCTACCAGCTGCAACGCGAAGCCCGGCGCTTCGAGAAGGACGAGCTGTTCTAGTTCGCTGCGGGCGGCAAACGCTTGCCGCCCTTCCCTCGCGGCCTCACGCGGGCCGGCTTTCTTCCTCTGTTTCTTCTTCCGGCTCGGCGACCGGCGCGCTGCTGTCGTTGCCTGTCATCTGTTCCTTGACAGCCGCTTCGTCGACCCGCGGGTCGAGGGCGGCGGACAGCGGCGAGGACGCCAGGCTGTCCGGCGTGGCGACGTGCTTGACCGGCGCCTCGTCGACCCGGTGCACGCCGCTGACCTTCTCCGGCTGCACGCGCCAGATGAGGATCAGCGAGCAGGCACAGGCGAAGGCGTAGAGCATGTTGCTGCCGAACAGCTTCATCAGCGCGCCGGCCGCCAGCGGGCCGATGCAGGCACCGACGCCGAAGGTCACCAGCAGCATCGCCGTCAGGGAAACCCGGCGCTCGCCTTCGACGTGGTCGTTGGAGAAGGCCACCGCCAGCGGATACAGGGTGAACTGCACCAGGCAGACGACGAAGCCCATCGGCAACAGCCACGCCAATGAAATCGGCGGCACCGGCAGCACCGGCAACAGCGCCAGCGGCAAGGCCACCACCAGCAGCAGGATGGCGGCGTTGCGGATCAGCACGGCGCGGTCGATGCGGTCCGACAGCCAGCCCAGCGGCCACTGCACCAGGAGGCCTGCGAAGATGCAGCCGCCCATGAACAGGCCGATTTCCTCGGTGCTCAGGCCCTGGTCCACCGCGTAGAGCGGCGCCAGACCATAGAACGAGCCGACCACCAGCCCGGACACCAGCACCGTGGTCAGCGACTGCGGCACCCGCTTGATGAAGAAACGGGGCTCCAGCGGCGCCGGACGCAGCGGCGCGGGGTGGACCTTGTGGGTGATCGCCACCGGGATCAGCGACAGCGCGAAGCACAGCGCGATCAGCATCGGCAGCTCCGGGCCGAGCCCCGGATGCACCACCAGCACCAGCTGGCCGAGCACCAGCCCCAGGTAGGAGGCGACCATGTAGCCGGCGAACACCAGCCCGCGCTGGCGCGCCTCGGCCTGCTCGTTGAGCCAGCTCTCGATGACCATGTACTGGCACATCATTCCCAGGCCGATGGCGGTCCGCAGCACCAGCCAGAAGCCCAGCCAGGGCAGCAGGCCGATGCCCAGCACCGCAGCGGTCACCAACCCGCCGCAGGCGACGTAGGCGCGGATATGACCGACGCGGGCAATCAGCCGGTGGCCGATCTTGCCGCCCAGCACCAGGCCGAGGTAGTAGGCGGCCATCATCGCGCCGATCCACAGCCCGTCGACCTTCTCCGCGCCCAGGCGCAGCGCGAGGTAGGTACTGAGCAGACCGGAACCGGTCAGGAGCATGACGGCGGCGAAGTACAGAGCGCGGAAGGCAGTGACGATCCGAAGCATTGGACCTCCTGGTCCAGGACAACCCCGGCGCGAGGGCCGGGTAGCGGAAAGCGGGACTTGCGCTCACACCTTAGAGGCTGCCAATCGGCGCGTCGAGAGGCCTGCCGGGCCTGGAATGGCGCGCGTCGCGCGCGCTCGTGCGGGGTGTTTCGAAGGATGTCGGCGGGATGAACGAGGATGGCCTGAAGATCGCCTGGAGATGGCTGCCGATCACAGCCGCGCCGGTTTCGGCGCAGCTGTGTCAGCGCTCCCGCACTCAGGCCTGTGCGGCGAGAACGCGGCGCTCCCAGGGGGTGATCTCGTCGAAGAAGCTGGTCAGCTCCATGGACTTGGTCGCGCAGTAGCCATCGATGAATTCGTTGCCGAACACCTCGCGGGCCAGCTCGCTGCGTTGCAGGCGCTGCAACGCGTCGTACAGGGTGCAGGGCAGCAGCAGCTCCGGCGGCACCTCGAATTCACCCTGGATCGGCGCGGTGGGTTCCAGCGCCCGCTCGATGCCATGCAGGCCGGCTGCCAGGCTCGCGGCGATGGCCAGGTAGGGGTTGGCGTCAGCACCGGGCAGGCGGTTCTCCACGCGACGGGCCACCGGCGCACTGGCCGGGATGCGCAGGCCGGCGGCGCGGTTGTCGTGGGACCAGCAGGCGTTGTTCGGCGACGCGTAGGGGTGGCACAGGCGCTGGAAGGAATTCACGTTCGGCGCGAACAGCAGCGTGAAGTCCGACAGGCACGCCTGCAGGCCGCCGATGAAGTGGCGGAAGGCCGACGTGGCTTCGCCCTGGGCGTCGCTGAAGATATTGCGGCCCTCGCCATCGACGATGCTCTGATGGATGTGCATCGAGCTGCCCGGCGTGTGCGCCAGCGGCTTGGCCATGCACACCACGATCAGCCCGTGCTTGAGCGCGACTTCCTTGAGCAGGTGCTTGAACAGGAAGGTCTGGTCGGCCAGCAGCACCGGGTCGCCATGCAGGAAGTTGATCTCGAACTGGGTGGTGCCCATCTCGTGCATGAAGGTGTCGCGCTCCAGCCCCACCGCCTCCATGCAACGGTAGACGTCCTGGAAGAACGGCCGCAGGCCGTTGTTGGACGACACGCTGAACGCCGAGTGGCCGATCTCGCGGCGACCGTCGAGGCCGACCGGCGCCTGGAAGGCTTCCAGTGGATCGGGGTTGGGGGCGAAGACGAAGAACTCCAGTTCGGTTGCCACCACCGGACTCCAGCCCCGCTCGGCGTAGCGCGCGACGACCTGCTTGAGCAGGCCGCGGGTGGACAGCCCGGAGGGCTTGCCGTCGAGCTCCAGCGCATCGCAGATGGCGAAGGCGCGGGGTTCGTCGCTCCAGGGCAGGCGGTGGATCTGGGTGGGCTCGGCGACCAGGGCGAGGTCGCCGTCGTCGCTGCCGTAGTACTTCGCCGGCGGGTAGCCGCCCATGATGCATTGCAGCAGGACGCCGCGCGCCAGTTGCAGCCGGCGCCCGGTGAGGAAGCCCTCGCCGGTCATCACCTTGCCACGCGGCACCCCGTTGAGGTCGGGGGTGACGCACTCGATCTCTTCCACTCCAGCCAGGCGTTCGGCGAGCGGGCTACGTAGATCGCTACTCATGGCTTCTTATCCTTGTTCTTCTTGTCCCTGTCACAGGACGCCGCGCGAGGTGCGCGAGCCCGTACAAAATACGCATCACGCGTTCGATATTTCAAGCGCGCCTCGATGGGAGTTTGCGCACGCGGCATGTGTAGGAGCGAGCTTGCTCGCGAACCAGCCCAGCGCCGGAGTCGCCGGATGATCTGTTCGCGAGCAAGCTCGCTCCTACAAGGGGGTGTCAATGAAAACGCCGCTCGGGAGAGCGGCGTTCTCGTTGCATCCCCCAAGGTCAGAACAGATGGGTGAACAGCCAGTACAGCGACGCCGAGAGCACGATGGCCGCCGGCAGGGTCAGCACCCAGGCCATCAGCAGGTTGCGGATGGTGCGCATCTGCAGGCCCGAGCCATTGGCCGCCATGGTGCCGGCCACGCCGGACGACAGCACGTGCGTCGTCGACACCGGCAAGCCGTACATGTCCGCCGCGCCGATGGTCATCATCGCCACCAGCTCCGCCGAGGCGCCCTGGGCGTAGGTCAGGTGGGTCTTGCCGATCTTCTCGCCGACGGTCACCACGATGCGCTTCCAGCCGACCATGGTGCCCAGGCCCAGGGCGATGGCCACGGCGACCTTGACCCACAGCGGGATGAAGCGGGTCGATTCGTCGATCTTGCCCTTGAACGCGGCCAGCTTGCCGGTGGTGTCCGCGTCGAAGTTGCCGACCTTGTCCTTGTCCATCAGGCGGATCGCCTCGCTGGTCAGGTACATGTCGTTGCGCACGTTGCCCATGGCTTCGGCCGGCACGCGGGCCAGGCTGCCGTAGCCCTTCACTTCCGCGCCGATGGCGCCGGTCAGCGCCGCCAGGGAAGGGATCAGTTCCGGCTTGGCTTCCTTGGTGCGCACGTATTCCGAGAGCACCGCTCGCGGATCGGCCGGAGCCGGCTGCGGGGCGGCGCGGACCAGCGCCTGCTGGGTGACTTCGGCGATGGCGACGAACTGCACGGTCTGGTCCGCCGGCACGGTGCGGTTCAGCGCGTAGGCCATCGGCAGGGTGCCGACCAGGATCAGCATGATCAGGCCCATGCCCTTCTGACCGTCGTTGGAACCGTGGGCGAACGACACCCCGGTGCAGGTCAGGATCAGCAGGCCGCGAATCCACCACGGCGGCGGCGTCTTGCCCTTGGGCGCCTTGTACAGCGCGCGGTTCCTCACCAGCAGGCGCAGCGCCAGCAGCAGGAGCGCGGCGCAGACGAAGCCGATCAGCGGCGAAAGCAGCAGCGAATAGCCGACCTTGGTCGCCTGCGCCCAGTCCACGCCGCTGGTCCCGTCGCGGCCATGCATCAGCGCGTTGGCGATACCGACGCCGATGATCGAGCCGATCAGGGTGTGTGACGACGACGCCGGCAGGCCCAGCCACCAGGTGCCGAGGTTCCACAGGATGGCGGCGATCAGCAGGGCGAAGACCATGGCGAAGCCGGCCGAGGAGCCGACCTGCAGGATCAGCTCCACCGGCAGCAGGGCGATGATGCCGAAGGCCACCGCGCCGCTGGAGAGCAGCACGCCGAGGAAGTTGAAGCAGCCCGACCAGACCACCGCGAAGTGCGGCGGCAGCGAGTGCGTATAGATGACGGTGGCCACCGCGTTGGCGGTGTCGTGGAAGCCGTTGACGAATTCGAAGCCCAGGGCAATGAACAGGGCGACCCCCAGCAGCAGGAACGGCGTCCAGGTGGTGACCGCGGTAGTGACGTCGTCGACGTCGCGCACCAGGCTCCAGGCCGAGAACAGCAGGCCGACGGCGAGCACGGCGAAGAAGATGAAGGCGGTGATGCGGCCGGGCTTGTGTTCCAGATGGGGCCGGTCTTCGACGACGGGAAGATCGCCGGCGGCCAGGGTATCGGTGGTCATGCTGGGAGTCCGCTTGGAGGGTGTCCCGGTCATGATCGGCGGGGAATGTTACAGGTTGTGTCTCTGCACAGAAGACGAACATTGTAGGAGCGAGCTTGCTCGCGAACCGGACCGGGTTCAACGGCATCAGGCGGTTTGCGAGCAAGAACCAGGCGTCCCCCTCGGTCCTACGAAGAGCAGCGTTCTCAGTAAACCTCCGGCACCACGATCTCCCGCGGCGTCGGCGTGCGTGAATAGTCCTCGTGGCGCTGGCGCTGGGGCAGCACCACGGCCGGGTGTTCCACGTCCTCGTAGGGAATCAGTCCCAGCAGGTGGCTGATGCAGTTGAGCCGGGCGCGCTTCTTGTCGTCGGCCTGCACCACCCACCAGGGCGCCTCGGGGATGTGGGTGCGCTCGAGCATGATTTCCTTGGCCTTGGTGTAGGCCTCCCAGCGACGCCGCGATTCCAGGTCCATGGGGCTGAGCTTCCACTGCTTGAGCGGGTCGTGGATGCGGCTGAGGAAGCGCAGATGCTGTTCGTCATCGGAGATGGAGAACCAGTACTTGATCAGCTGGATGCCCGAGCGCGCCAGCATGCGCTCGAACTCCGGCACGCTGCGGAAGAACTCCTCGTACTGGTCGTCCGAGCAGAAACCCATCACCCGCTCGACGCCCGCGCGGTTGTACCAGCTGCGGTCGAACAGGACGATCTCCCCCGCCGCCGGCAGGTGCGAGACATAGCGCTGGAAGTACCACTGGGTCTGCTCGCGGTCGTTC
Source organism: Pseudomonas sp. Pseusp97 (assembly GCF_047304025.1). NCBI lineage: Bacteria > Pseudomonadati > Pseudomonadota > Gammaproteobacteria > Pseudomonadales > Pseudomonadaceae > Pseudomonas > Pseudomonas sp. Pseusp97. The sequence goes on from NZ_JBGLYK010000162.1 coordinate 13,047, forward strand.
GGCGCGGGCAGCGCGGCAACCCGGCAGACGCGCGGATTCAGGCGCTGGGTGATGCGCTTGATCACCCCGCCCTTGCCCGCCGCGTCACGGCCCTCGAAGAGGATCACCACCTTGTGGCCGCTCTTCACCACCCAGCTCTGCAATTTCACCAGTTCGCCCTGCAGGCGGAACAGCTCGCTGAAGTAGCGACGGCGGGCGAGCTTCTCCTCGTCGACGTCGGCGTGCTCGTCGAACAGCTCGTCGAGGTTGCGCACGTCCTCCAGCAGTTCCAGCTCCAGCTCTTCGTCGCTGTGGTCGAGCAGTTCGCGGTGGATGCGGCGGATCACGGATTCATGGGTCAGGGGCATGGCGGCGGCCTTCGCACAGGGGCTTTGCCGCCAGACTAGGTGGGCTGGGTGTCAGGCTGGTGACAGCGGCCGCCCGACCTGTAGGAGCGGGGGTGGTGGGGCGGACTGGGCTGCGGGGGGTGGGGGTGGGGGGGGTTGTCGGGGCCGTCGGGCGGACGCGAAGCCTGGCCGG
>NZ_JBGLYK010000163.1:0-13495 GCF_047304025.1 Pseudomonas sp. Pseusp97
TCGCGCTGGCCCTGTTCGGCCAGCGCCTGGCCGGGCCGGTGGGCGCGCTCTGTGGTGTCGGGCTGGGCGTGCTGGGCTTCCATGGACTGCTCAACCTGCTGTACCGGCGGCGTCTGCAGAAGATGATCCGGCAGATGCCCAATTTCCTCGATCAGGTGGTGCGCAGCCTGCATTCCGGTCGCACCCTGGGCGACGCGATCACGCAAGCGGTGAACGCCGCCGACGACCCGCTGCGGGAAATCTTCTCGCTGGTGAACAACCACGTTCTGCTGGGCATCAGCCTGCCCGAGGCGCTGCAGGAAGTGGCGGAACTCTACGACGTCGAGGAACTGCACGTGCTGTCCCTGGGCGTGGCGGTGAACCACCGCTACGGCGGCAACACCACCGACCTGCTGGAAAACATCATCAAGGTCATCCACGAGCGCGAAAAGCTCGGTCGCCAGTTGCGCGCCATGACCGGCGAGACGCGCATGAGCGCCCTGGTACTGGCGCTGCTGCCGGTGAGCCTGGGCGCCTACATCCTGTTCAGCAATCCGGGCTACCTGATGAACATGTGGCACGACCACGGCGGCCGCCTGATGCTGCTGACTTCCCTGGGATTGCAGGTGCTGGGGTGCTACACGCTCTGGCGCATGCTCAAGAGCGTCTGAGGAGACCGGCATGCCCCTGTTGTACGGACTGATGGTGGTGATCCTGGCGGTGGCGGCGATCCTCCTGCTGCTTTCGCAGAGCCGCGCCGCCGGCCGCGAACAGCGCCTGATCCAGCAGCGCCTGGGGGCGGATTCGCTGCCGCGCGGCACCGGCCAGCGCGTGGCCCGGGCATTCGACCGAATGAGCGAAAGCGCTCTGGGTCGCCGCCTGCAACTGCGCGACGAGGAAGTCCGGCTGCTGCTCAACCAGGCGGGCTGGGCCGGCAACACTCCGCGCAGCATCTACCTGGTGTCGATCTTCCTGGTTCCGGTGCTGTTCGTGACCATCGTCCTGGCCGTCCTTGCCACGCCCGGGCACGTCCACACCTCGCCGCTATTGCCGCTGTCCTTCGCTGCCGGCATCGGTTTCCTGCTGCCCAAACGGGTGCTGGCCTATTTCGCCGGCCAGCGCCGGGAACGGCTGGCCAACGAAGTGATCCTGTTCATCCAGCTGATCCGCATCCTCTTCGACTCCGGCCTCACCGTGGAGCAGAGCCTGCGAGTGGTTTGCCGCGAAGGCCGCAGCATCGTGCCGGTGCTGGTGGAGGAGCTCGACGGCGTGCTGGCCCACGCCGAAAGCGGGCTGGACCTGGCGGACGAGCTGGAGCTGCTGAGCAAGCGCCTGGCGGTGGGGGAGCTGAGCGACTGCTGCAACGTGCTGCGCCAGATGGTGCGCCAGGGCGGCAGCGCGCGGGGGTCGCTGCTGACGCTCAAGCAACTGTTCGAGGATCGCCGCCTGACCGGGCTGCAGGAAAAGGTCAGCAAGCTGTCGGCGAAGATGAGCCTGGTGATGATGACGCTGCTGTTCCCGGCGCTGCTGATCATCCTCGCCGGGCCCGGCTTCCTCGCGATCACCAAGGCCATGGGGAGAATGGGATGAGAAATGCATGCTTGATCGGCCTGCTGGGCCTGACGCTCGGTGGCTGCGCCAACCTCGGCCCCTTGAGCGGGCCGAGCGTCGGGCAGGGTTGTGACGAAAAGCTGGGCCAGTCGGTGGAGCTGCAGCTCAACCTGGCCCGCGAGATGCTCGACAACGGCCGCGCCCATGCCGCCCTGGCCAACCTGGAAACCCTCCCGCCGAACTCGCTGGAAGTGCGCGAAAGCAAAGCCCTGGCGCTGCGCCGCATCGGTGACCCGAAAGCGCGGATCGTCTACGAGGGGCTGCTGGGCACCTGCAAGTCCGCCGAGGCGCACCACGGCCTGGGCCAGATCGCCATGCGCGGCGGCAACACCGTGGAGGCGGAGCGCGAGCTGCGTGAAGCGGCGCGCCTGCAGCCCACCGACAGCGCGTTGCGCAACGACCTGGGGTATGTCCTGTTGCGGCGTGGCGAGATGGAGAAGGCGCGCTTCGAGTTCATCACCGCCATGGAGCTGAACGAGCGGGACAAGCTGCCGGCCACCAACCTGCTCAGCGTCATGTTCATCCAGGGCGAGAACAGCGAGGCCAGCCGGCTGATCCAGAGCGTCGGCCTGTCCGCCGAGCAGGTGCGTGCGGCGCAGGAGCAGGCCCGCGACCTGCGCCCGAGCAGCCCGGCGAGTTCGCCGGCGGTGCCGGTGGAAAGCGTGAGCTATGTGGACGAGCCGGTCGAGGATGCGCACCCGGCTCTGGTCGATTCGACGCCTGTGGTGGCGCACGACGCCAAGCTGCTGGTCAAGGCCCGCTGAAGCGGGCAGGGAGAACAGGATGAGAAACTGGATGCTGGCCGGCGCGCTGCTGGTTTCGCCAATGCTGACCCAGGCTGTGGAGAACACCCATACGCAAGCCGGAACCACCGCCCGTGACCAGCAGGAAGTGCTGACCTGGCTGGACCTGCAGAGCAGCGGCCAGGCCGCCTCGCCCCACCGGCAGAGCGCCACCCCGGCGGAGCGCGACCGCGCCTACCAGCGCTACCTGAAAAGCTATACCCACGAGATTCCCGAGTATCTGCTCGACGACAACAGCTTCAGCACCGACAAGAACTGATCCCTTCCGGAGGCTGCCATGGGACGTGGACGGCAGCGAGGCGCAATCGGCGTGATGGCGGCGGGAACGCTGCTGCTGGCGCTGATCTGCCTAGCCCTGGTGATCGACACCGGACGCCTGTACTTCGAACAACGCAAGCTGCAGCGCGTGGCGGACATGGCGGCGCTGGAAGCGGCCACCCAGGGCGGCATGTGCGGCTCCCAGCTGGCCGGCGACATTCAGGGCTTCGTCACCTCCAGCGCGGCGAAGAACGGCTTCGTGCCCGGCACCGGCGACACCCTGACAGGCACGCTGGGCAGCGTCAGCTTCGATGCCGCCTACGGTGGCGCCGAGTCGCGGCGGGTGTTCAGCGTGGGCGGAGACCTGGCCGATTCCGTGCGCGTGCAGGCCACCCATAGCGTGCCTTCCAGCCTGGTGCTCAACGTTGCCAGCCTGTTCAGCGGCGCCTCGAGCACCACGGTGCTCAGCGTCCAGGCCGTCGCCCGGCGCCCGGCGCTGGCCGGGATATCTGCCGGCAGTGGCCTGCTGAGCCTGGATTCGAGCAACTCGCCCTTGCTCAATGCGCTGCTCGGCGGCTTGCTGGGCACTTCTCTCAACCTGGACGTGGTGACCTACCAGGGTATTGCAGGGGCCAACGTTTCGCTGCTCGCACTCAGTCAGCAACTCAAGGCGGCCGGGGTGAACCTGGAACTGGGCAAGATCGACAGCCTGCTGGGCGCCAATGTCAGCGCCGCGCAATTGCTCCAGGCCATGGTCAACGCCGCGGATTCCTCACAGCTGGCCGGGGTGAACACGGCGCTGCTGCGCACCGCGCTGGCGACCATCAACGTGCCGACGGCGCAGTTGACCCTGGGGCAGATCCTCAGCGTGGTGGCGCCGGACAGCGTGCGCGATACGGCGCTCAGTGCCGGGGTCAATATGCTCGATCTGTTGATGGCCACGGCGCTGGTGGCGAACAAGAGCCATGCGGTCGACCTGGACCTCAAGGGCAAGAATATTGCCGGCGTCGTGCCCACGGTAAAGCTGTGGGTCATCTCGCCGCCGACTCTCGCCTACGGGTATCCAGGCAAGGACGGCGCCGGAAACTGGCGCACGGTGGCGAAGAACGCCCAGGTGCGACTGGAAGTGGGAGCCACCGCCAACCTGCTGGGGCTGAACCTGGTGAGGCTCGCGCTGGAGCTGAAGGTGGGGGTGGCTGAGGGGTACGCAGCGCTGGACAGCATTCAGTGTGGCGGTGTCGGCAAGCCAGTGACAGTGAATGTGAAGGCCCGGCCCGGTGTTGCGAGCGCCAGCCTGGACGCCAACGTCAGCTTGCTGACTGGCGCGAATGGCAGTCTGGTGGACGTGACTATCACCAACTCCAGTACTGGCGCCGAAGGAAGCAGCGCATCGACATCCACCCAATTCGCCATACCGGGGGAGCAATCCGTCAGCTTCCAGGTCAGCAGCCCAGCCGACCTGCCCAGCGCGGTGAAACGGGTGCAGAGTCCTTTGGGCTCATCGCTGGGAACGGGGCTGACCAGTCTGGCGAACTCCCTGACCATCAAGGTTGAGGCAGGCGGCAACTGCAAGAACATCTTCAGTTGGCTGCTGTGCACATTGAGCAGCCTGGTGAGTTCGATTGCGCAGCTTGCTCTCGATCTCACGGGGGCACTGGGTGCGCTGGTCACCGCGCTCGGCCAGCAACTGATCGATCCGCTGCTGTCCTTGCTGGGTATCCAGACCGGCATCCTCGACGTGCGCCTCATCGACCTCCAGACCGGCGGCGCGGAGCTGCTGATCTGAAGGTGGTCCGATGCGCTGCGGGGCTCAGTGCACCGCGCTGCTCTGGGTTGCGCTGGGCGAGATGGCGAGGGCGAGCTGGGTGCGGTTGTGCATGTGCATCAGCCGCAGCACCTGGGAGACATAGAGCTTCACCGTGTTTTCGGTGATGCCCAGGTCGTAGGCGATCTGGTAGTTGGTCAGTCCCTTGCTCACCAGTCGCGCTACTGCCTGCTGGCGTGGCGAGAGCTTGTTGAACAGCGGATTGTTCACCACCGGCGTCATCTGCTCGGCGCTGCTGGGCGTGGCGTTGGCCGAGGGCTCGGGCTGCTCCTGCTTGAGCGCACTGCTGCTGGCCGGTTGGCCGCCGCCATGGACCTCGTACTTGATCTTGTGGATATCCCGCGAGATCGAGTTGAGCGATTCGGCAAGATACTCCAGGCGCTGGTTCACGTGGCTCAGGCTGAGCTGGCTGCGGATGCGCTCGTGCAGGCGGCTCTCCAGGCGCTCCAGGCCCTTGAGCAGGTCCATCGGCGCCACCGGCTTCTGGTAGTAGTCGGCAACGCCTACGCGCATGGCCTCGATCACTTCCTGGCTGCCCTGCTGGCCGGTGAGGATGATGGTTTCGAAGAAGCGGGTCGAACCCGCCACTTCCTTGAGCGCCTCCACCACGCGGATGCCGTTGTCGCGTCCCAGGCCCAGGTCGCAGATCACCAGGCCGATGGACGCATCATCGCGGAACTTCTGCAGGGCGTCGTCCTTGCTGTCGCTGATCACACAGCGGTAGCCGCTGTTCTCCAGTAGTTCAGACAACTCCGAAGTGACCTGCGGCTCGTCATCGATGACCAGCACGCTGAAACGGCGATTGGCCGTTTTATCCATGACTGCACGCTCCTTGAAAGGCACTACCCATTGTTTTTATCGTCCGGCCGTACAATTACCGTAGCCGGATCGTCCCGCCAGGTGACAGGCGGTATTAACCCTTAGCATATAGTCGTTAAGTTTGGTTCGCGCCAATCTTTCAGCTGAGGTCAGCGAATGAAAAGCAAGGTCGTCAGAAGTCCGGCGAAGAGCGCGAAGATGAAGGGAAATGACTTGGACTTTGACGGTTGCAGGCGCGCTAATTGCGATTTGCAATTAGCCGGCAAGTTATCCGAATCAATCAAAAGTTTGCTGGCGAACATCAGCAGCAGGCAGAACAGCGAGGCCAGCGCAAGGGTTTGCAGTACCGTCAGCGGGTCGCTGGCAATGCCCAGGGCGATCAGCAACTTCACGTCGGCCGCGCCCAGCTTCCCCAGCCAGTAGCCCGGCACGCTGAGCAGCGCGGCCAGCAAGGCGCCGACCGCTGCGGCCTGCGGGGCGTAGCCGGTCAGGGTGCGGCCCCAGGTCAGTACAAACCCCAGGGCCATGACTGCCCCACCCAGGGTAAGCCAGTTGCTGACACGCAGCCGTGTGAGGTCCTGAAAGGCGCAGACCGCGAACCAACCCAGCAGGCAGAGTTTGAACAGCATCGAATGTCCTTATCCCAAAACCGCGGCGTGAAAGCGGGCAAGTGGTGTTTTAAGGCATCTGCTGTTTCAGCGCTATATTGCAAACGGAGCCAAGTGAAAAAGAGTTTGGCTCGTAACGCTATTCCGACAGGGCAGCAGGGCGAATCCCCGAAGAGCGCCTAGTATTGCTCGATAGCAGAAGTTATCCGACGGCCAGTATCTTCAGTTAAGTTCTGCCGCGCCGATAAGTTGAACGATCATTCAAGTTGGAAGTTGCCCGGGAGTATTACGCATGAACGGAGTCGGCGGGCGCGGCAAGCAGCGCGGGGCGGTGGCTATCGAGTTCGCCGGAGTATTCGTCCTGTTCTTCGCCGTCCTCTACGGCCTGCTCGGTTACTGCGTGCCGCTGCTCATGCTGCAAGCGTTCAACGATGCGGCCGCGGCGGGAGCGAGGGTGGCGGTTTCAGTGAATCCGCAGGCGCCGGGCGGCTACAACGCCGCACTGAAGGCGGCTGTGGACAACGCCGTGACCCAGCGCCTGAGCTGGATGCCAACGAGCTGGCGCAATGGCTGCTACGGCGGGCAGTTCATGGACACGCCCACCACCGAATCCGTTTCGGGCCGCGATTACACGCGCGTGCGTGTGTGCGTCAGTTATCCCTATTCCACCTCGCCCATCGTCCCGCTGCTGACATTGCCGGGGATCGGCACGGTGCCGCGCCTGCCGGACGTGCTCAGCGGCACGGCCAGCGTCCTGCTCTGAGGCGCTGGATGTTCGATTTCTGGCGTAGCCGGCCCCGCGGCCAGCATGAGTTGCACGACGACCCTGCGCCCAGCCGACCGCTGGCGGCTCGCCGGCGCCCGGCGTTGCCCGCGGAAGAACTGGCGGAGCCGGCGGTGACCGGTCATTGGGACCTGTGGCTGGAACTGGACAGCCGCGATCGCGTCATCGCGCGGGGTGGCAGCCAGGCCCACCGATTGCTGCCGCCCGTGCCGGGTAACGGCGAGTTGCCGGGGCTGGGGGATTACCTGGACCGACGCATTCCCGGTGGCATGCAGGTTTCCAGCCTGCGCGGCGGCGAGCGGCTCGACCTGGTGCTGCGCAGCACCGGCGACCTGCCGCTGGTGTGCCGCTTCCAGGCCGTGCTGCAGGCCAATGAGCACTGCCTGCTGCTGGGAACGGACATCTCCGACCTGAACTGGCAGTCCGACAGCCAGCAGCACAAGCTGCAATGCCTGAACCTCAGCAAGCTGCTGCTGGCGCGCCTGCGCCACAGCTCCCAGCGTCGCCTCGGCGAGGCCGTCGGGGAGGTGCTGGAAGCCTTCTGCAGCAACTTCCACATGCGCAGCATGGCGCTGCTGCTGGAGTCGCCCGACCAGAGCCTGCGGGTCTTCGCCTGCTACGTACAGCCCGGTTTCGACAGCCTGCTGCGCGATGGCCTGGCGCTGCCCGGTGACGAATTGCGCGAAGCCAGCGGGGCGCGGTTGCTGGGAGCGGATGACAGCCCCTCGGAGCTGCTCCGCTCGCTGTGCTGCGACCACCTCTACCTGATCCCGGCGACCGTGCGCGGCGGTCGATTGGCCGGGCTGCTGGCCGAACCGCTGGAGTCGAGTGGCGGCTGGCCGGGGCTGGCGCCCAGTGACTGGCAATACCTGGCGGACATCCTCACCAACCTCGTGCACGAACGTACCGAGCTGCACAGCCTGCGCGACAGCAGCCGGCGCCTGAGCCTGCTGCAGGACATGGTCGGCGGCGGCTGGTGGCGGCTGCGGGTGGACGAGGGGGTACTCGAGCTGTCGGCGGCCGTTGCCGCTAGCCTCGGCCTGCCAGCAGGACAGCTGCAGCTGGCGTTGGCGGACCTGCTGAACCAGCTGCATCCGGCCGACGCCGACGAACTGAGCCTGCGCCTGCGCAACCTGCAACCCGGCGGGCAACTGGTGCAGGACCTGCGCCTGCGCGGCACGGCCTCTGCCCAGACGCGCCGCTGGCTGCGCCTGCAGGGCCGGCGGCAGGCCCGTGCAGGGGATCAGTTGATGGACGGCGTGCTGCTGGATATCAGCGAGGGCAAGTTGCAGGAGGAACAGGCCCTGGCCGCCCATGCCCGGTTGCGCAACCTGATCGACAGCGCGCCCGTGGTAATCTACGTGCAGCGGGTCGAGGAGGGGCACCTGATCCCCGAGTTCTACAGCGAAAGCGCCGGCAACCTGCTCGGCCTCGACCTGCAGGGTCAGAACTGGCAGGCGCTCGCCGAGCGGGTGCATCCGGAGGACCTGGAAACCTTTCTCGACCGTGGCCGCGAACTGCTGCGCGAAGGGCGCGTGCGCACCGAGTACCGCCTGCGCGACAGCGCCGGCGAATGGCACTGGCTGTACGACGAAGCCAAGCTGCTGCGCGATATCCAGGGCATACCGCAGGAGGCAGTCGGCCTCTGGCTCGACGTCACCGAGCAGCACCTCGCCGCGCTGCAGATCGCCGAGAGCGAGGAGCGCTACCGCGTGCTGGTGGAGGACTCGCCGGCGCTGATCTGCCGCTATGACCCGGACCTGCGACTGACCTTCATCAACCACACCTTCGCCCAGGTGCTCGGCGAGCCGGTGGAAACGCTGCTCGGCCGGCGCCTGGACGAGTGGTTGTCGGAGCAGGACTGCAGCGCCCTGCGAGCCCGCCTGGTGGGCGGCGGCCAGAGCGCGGCGGACGACTCCTGGGAGCTGCGCTTCTGCCTGCCCGGCCAGCGCAACCTCTGGCTGATCTGGTCGGACCGGCCATTGCTGGATGCCGAGGGGCGGCTGCTGGAGATCCAGGCCGTGGGCCGCGACAACACCGCTGTGCGCCATGCCCAGCAGCAGCTGGCCCAGGGCGCGAAAATGGCCAGCCTGGGCGAGATGGTCAGCGGCATGGCGCACGAGATGAAACAGCCGCTGCACGTCATGCGCATGTCCCTCTACAACGCTCGCCAGAAGCTGGGCGAGCCGGAATACCTGAAGGAAAAACTGGAGCGCGCCGACGCGCAGATCGACCGGCTGTCCCGGGTGATCGGCCACATGGGCGTGTTCAGCCGCAAGTCGGAGCTGGAGGCGACGCCCTTCGACCCCTACGACGCCTGCGAAGGCGCCATTGCCCTGCTGGGCGAAAGCCTGAGGCAGCAGGGTATTACCCTGGAATGCCGGCCGCCTGCGCAGCGAGTGGTGGTGCGCGGCTACGCCGATCAGCTGGAACAGGTGCTGATCAACCTGCTGGCCAACGCCCGCGACGCCCTGCTCGGACGCAGCGGGGAAGGCGCGCGCTGGGTGGGGGTATCCCAGGAGCCCTGCACGGACCCCGGCTGGGTGGAACTGCATGTGCGCGACAACGCCGGCGGTATCGACCCGGCGGTGATCGAGCGCATCTTCGAGGCCTTCTTCACCACCAAGCCCATCGGCAAGGGCACGGGGCTTGGGCTGTCGGTCAGCCACGACCTGATCCGCAACATGGGCGGCAGCCTGTCTGTGGATAACTTCAAGGGCGGCGCGCGCTTCGTCATCCGCCTGCCGAGGCAGGCCGTCACCCTTTGAGCGGCCGGAAATGAAAAACGCCTGCGGATGCAGGCGTTTTTCGTGGAGCGCGACCTGGCCTCAGCCGATGAAGCGCGAGGACAGCCAGAACAGCCCGGCGGCCAGCGCAATCGACACGGGCAGGGTCAGCACCCAGGCCATGAGGATGTTGCGGATGGTGCTGCCTTGCAGGCCGCTGCGGTTCGCCACCATGGTGCCCGCCACGCCCGAGGACAGCACGTGGGTCGTGGACACGGGCAGGCTGTAGATGTTGGCCATGCCGATGGCGGCGGTCGCGGTGAGCTGCGCGGCGATGCCCTGGGCATAGGTCATGCCCTGCTTGCCGATCTTCTCGCCGACGGTGAGCACCACGCGCTTCCAGCCGACCATGGTGCCGATGCCCAGCGCCAGGGCCACCGCGATGATCACCCAGAAGGGCGCATATTCGGTGGTGCTGGTCAGGTCCTTGCGCAGCTTCTCGAGGTCCGCCTTCTCGCGGGACGGCAGCTCGGACAGCTTGCCGACCTTCTTCGCGGTGTCGTCCAGGCACAGCAGGTAGCGACGTACCTGCACGCGCTCCTCGTCGTTCAGGTCGGTGTAGCTGGAGACGCCGTGCAGGTCGCTCAGCAGGCCCTTGAGGGTCGCTTCGGTCTGCTTCGGCTCGCAGCGGTACAGGTCCGGCAGGTCGGCTTCGCCGGCCTTGCCCAGGGCGAGCATGTCGCCGAGGGTGTCGGAATGGCGGTTGTAGAACTGCTGCAGGTGGATGGCGGCGTCACGGGTGCGCTCGATCTGATAGGTGGTGCTGTTCAGGTCGAGGACGAACTTGGCCGGGACGATGCCGATCAGTACCAGCATGATCAGGCCGATGCCTTTCTGGCCGTCGTTGGAGCCGTGCACGAAGCTCACGGTCATGGCCGAGATCACCAGCACCAGGCGGTTCCAGAACGGCGGGTGCTTCTTCTCGTCGACGTCGCGGCGGGTCTCCGGGGTCTTGTGCATCTTCGACAGCGGATACAGCCACTTCAGGCCGATCAGCAGGGCGCCGGCGACGAGGAAGCCGGCCAGCGGCGAGAAGATCAGCGACAGGCCGATGTCGATGGCCTTGCCCCAGTTGATCCCGTCGGCCACCGGTACGCCGGTGATCAGGGCGTTCGCCAGGCCCACGCCGAGGATCGAGCCGATCAGGGTGTGCGAGCTGGAGGCGGGAATGCCGAAGTACCAGGTGCCCAGGTTCCAGGTGATGGCGGCGGCGAGCAGCGAGAACACCATGGCCAGGCCGTGGCCGGTGTTCACGTTGATCAGCAGCTCCACCGGCAGCAGGTGGACGATTGCGTAGGCGACGCCGACGCCGCCGAGCAACACGCCGAGGAAGTTGAAGATGCCGGAGAGGATCACCGCGCGGTACGGGGACATGGCCTTGGTATAGATGACCGTGGCCACCGCGTTGGCGGTGTCGTGGAAGCCGTTGATGAACTCGAAGGCGAGGACGAACGTGAGTGCCAGCACCAGGCTGATACCCACCCAGACATCGAGTCCGCTGAAGAGATCGAACATGAAAATTCTATGACCGGTCGGAGACGGGGCGGCGATTATGCCAGAAGCTTGGAGCACCGTATTCAGCCTGAAACGGTTTCTCCAATTTGCGCGACGCCTCGTCGCACGGCGCTTTCAGGCAGGGTGGAAAAAGTTTGCAATGCTTCCACGCGGGCCGCCGGCCCATCGGATGAGTGTTTGCAGGCCCACCGGCGGGCTCCCCCACGGAGCGCCGCTCGCCCATCGCTTCGAGACTTCCCACAGCAGATTCGGGGGAGTCCTTCAGCCTGGGGCCGTACCTGCGATTAAAGGGAAGCGGCTTCCTGATCCTTCTTCAGTCGTTCTTCTTCGATTCTTTCCAGTTCCCGGTCGAAGGCCTTGTCCTGCACGCTGGGTCGCTTGCGCCAGGGTTTCTTGCCGGGTTCGGGCTGGGCGGCATAAAGGGTCACTTCGCCGCCCTGTTCATCCTTGAAACGTTGCTCCTGGCGCTCCAGTTCCGCGCGCAGTTCGTCTTTGGTCACGATCAATCCTGACAACTAAAGCTGATGACAAAAGCAGAAGATGACGGGCCTTGCGCAGGCGCTCGACATCCCGCCGGGAGGTCGCCTGGAAGTGTAGACGCTCAGGTTGCACTGGCGCGGCGGCCGTAAAAACGGCGCGGATTATAACCTTTCGCGGGGGGCGGCCGGGCGGGGAGCGCCGACGGACGGTTTCCGCCCGCTGCCGGCGCGGGCTGAACCCACCTCAGCCGGTGCGGCTGAGGTTCAGTTCGCCGATCTTCTCCAGGCGTGCACGGACGATGTTGCGGCTGATGCCCAGCAGACGGCCGGTCTGCAACTGGTTGCCGTGGCAGAAGTGGTAGGCGGTGCGGAACAGCACTTCCTCGACGTGCTCGTAGAGGTCGGGCTTGTTGCTTTCGAACAGCTCCAGCAGTGCCTGCTCGAGAGTCGCCTCGACGCGCGGCGCCAGGGCGTGGGGGAAGGCCTCGTGGCGCAGGGCTTCGTGGCGGGGCGCCGAAGGCAGCTCGGCCAGTTGCAGGTCGCCCGGCTGCACCTGCTGGTTGCGGCACACCAGCAGGGCGTGGTGGATGGCGTTCTCCAGCTCGCGGATGTTGCCCGGCCAGGTATGGCCCAGCAGCTTGCGCTCGGCCTCGGGGCTCAGGGAGGCGCGGTTGTAGCCCAGGCGCTGGCAGTGTTCTTCGAGGAAGAATTCGGCCAGCGGCAGGATGTCGCCGGGACGCTCGCGCAGCGGGGGCAGGCGGATGGTGGCGACGTGCAGGCGGTAGAACAGGTCCTCGCGGAAGTGTCCGGCTACCACGGCGTCGGCCAAGTTGACGTTGGTCGCGGCGACCACCCGCACGTTGATCGGCACCGGCGTGCGCGAGCCGAGGCGCACGACTTCGCGCTCCTGCAGCACGCGCAGCAGCTTCACCTGCATGTTCAGCGGCAGGTCGCCGATCTCGTCGAGGAACAGCGTGCCGCCGTTGGCCGACTCGAACCAGCCGGCCTTGCTGCTGGTGGCGCCGGTGTAGGCGCCTTTCTCGTGGCCGAACAGCTCGCTCTCGACCAGGGTCTCGGAGAAGGCGCCGCAGTTCACCGCCACGAAGGGCGCGCCGCTGCGACGGCTGAGCTTGTGGATATGGCGGGCGACCAGCTCCTTGCCGGTGCCGGTCTCGCCGATGATCAGTGCGTTGGCTTCGCTGGGAGCCAGGCGCTCGATGCGGTTGAGCAGCTCCTGCGAGCGCGGGTCCTTGAACACCAGCACCGTGGCGCGGACCGATTTGGTTTGCTCGCGGGCATTGGGAAGGGTCAACAGCGACATGGCAGGTTCCTGGCGTACCGAATGAGTGGCAGCGCCATACTGCGACATTTTTGATATTTCAAAAAATTATCAATTCGAATTTATATATAACAGTTTTTAGTTTTGGCTGTGGGCGAGCATCACGACAATGCCGCCAAGCGAGCCGGCATCACGCTGCAGGCCTCGCGAATGCTGGGCTGCGAGCTACGCTCAGAGTGGCAATTCCATCCTGGGAGACCACTCCATGACCACCGTTCGGATTCCGCTGCTCGTCCTGGCTCTGCTTTTCTCGGCGCAAGGCTTCGCCGCCACCGCCGCGCAGACCGCGCAGCAGGAGAAGATGAAGACCTGCAATGCCGACGCCACCACCAAGGCGCTCAAGGGGGATGAACGCAAGGCGTTCATGAGCACCTGCCTGAAGGCTGGCGGAGGCGAAACCAAGGCGACCACCGCGCAGCAGGAGAAAATGAAGACCTGCAACGCCGATGCGACCAAGAAGGCGCTCAAGGGCGATGAACGCAAGGCGTTCATGAGCACCTGCCTGAAGAAGTGAGGATGGAGCGCGGCAGGGCCGCGCGGGACATGAAAAAGGGCAGCCGTGGCTGCCCTTTTTCATGTCTTCCGGGTTGGGGGGGGCCCGGCCGGGGCGACAGAAGGGGAGGGGGTGGGGGGGGGGTGGGGGGGGGGGGGGGGGGGCCAGCCCGGGGCCCCGCGGTGGAGAGACACCC
>NZ_JBGLYK010000164.1:0-13495 GCF_047304025.1 Pseudomonas sp. Pseusp97
GCGTAGGCCTGGGTCACGCGCTCGGGCAGCGCGCCGGTGCCGGCGCCGTCCTGCCACCAGACCTGCACGCCGAGCCCGGCGATCTGCTCCAGCCAATTGGCATAAACCTGCGGCGCCAGCTTGCCGCCGGTGAAGGCGCTCAGTTGCAGCGGCGCTTTCAGCTGGCCGGCGAAATCCTTGAGCTGGCGCTGCAGTGCCTGGCGGCGCTCGACGGCCTGGAAGTTCCAGTCGTCCAGCTCCATGGGCAGGTACCAGGCGGAAACCGGCAGATTCCACTGCTCGCTGACCTTGCGCTGCTGCGCCAGGGAGCGGCCGAGCTGGTGTTGCCAATAGGCTTCCAGGCCGGGCGTGTCCAGCTCGCTCTGGCGCTGGTAGTAGGCCGGGTCCATGTACAGGCCGAGGACCAGTTGCAGGCCACTTTCGTGGGCGCTTTTCAGCGAGCGCGCGAGCCAGCCGTGGGCGCCGCCGAAGTCGGAGTCGCCATAGGCAGTCCATTGCACGATCAGGGTCTTCGCACCCTGGGCCGCGCTGGCACGCCAGACCTGCTGCCACTGCGCCTCGCTGAGGGACGCGTCGACGTTCAGCGGTTGGTAGAACAGGCGCTCATCGGCCTGGGCCACGGCGGCGGAGCAGAGCAGCGCGAGGGCGAGAATCAGGCGTCGCATCAGAAGTTCACCTCGAATCCCACCAGCCAGCCGTTGGCCTGTTCATAGAGATTGCCGGCCATGCCCAACTGGTACTCGGTGCGCACGGTGACATGGGCGCGATAGGCGTTATAGCGGTCCTCGCCGTACCAGTATTGCCAGCGCAGGCCGACGCCGCTGCGCAGGTCCTGGCGCCAGTCGTTGCTCGGGTCCTGCGCGGAGAACTCGGCAAAGCCGTAGGGCATGATCGTCTGCGGCGAGTCCACCGGCAGCTTCCAGGTGTGGCCCTGCTGGTAGCGCGAGACCCACTGGTGGTCGCCTGCGTGGGTCCACCAGGCCAGGTCGGTATAGAGGAAGCGCTCGTCCCAGTCGCTCTCGTCCACACGCCAGTCGTTGCGGTACTCGCCCTGGTCGAGGAAGGACGCTGTAGCGCGCAGCAGGAAGTCGGTGGAGGTCTGACCGTACTTGTCGCGCTGGCGCACATAGCGCTCGAACTTCTCGGGTGTGCCGATCTCGTGCCAGCGGATACCGTCGAAGGCATCGTCGGCGCCGCCGTCATTCTTATAGGTGTTCTGCTTGTAAAGCTCGCCGTAGAGGTTGAGGTTGTAGTCGCCGAAGGGCTTGTAGCGCAGGCCGAAACCGGCGGCGAGGGTCTGGGCGTACTGCTTGCGCCCTTCGTTGCCCGCAATCGCCCGGCCGTACACCGACAGGGTGCTGCCGTTGCGGGTCGGCTCCTCGCCCAGGGCATGGTCCCAGATGAAGGTCTGCAGGTTCTGCGATTGCGCGCGGCGGCGGTTGCCGGTCTGGTTGTCGCCATTGAGGATCGGCACCGTGGTGACGCCGGCGGGCGACCAGGTGCTGGCGATGGTCAGGTTGTCGCGCTGCGACAGCACCTGGTGCGCGCGGCGCTGGCGGAAGCGGCGGGCTTCGAGGCTGCCGTATTCGTCGTCGGCGGCCACCGGGTCCTGTTCCAGGTCGATCACCCGGCGCAGCTCGCGGCGGGCGGCGAAGCTGTCCTCGGCTTCGTCATAGCGCCAGGCGAGGGTTTCGCCCAGGCGGAAATCCTCGGGGTAATCGCGAGTGGCGCGCTCCAGGTAGGGAATCGCGGTGCGGCGTTCCTCCGGCGTATCGGTGCCGGCCAGGCGCATGCCGTAGTCGGCGCGGAAGCGCGGGTTGTCCGGTTCGCGGCGTACCGCCTCGGCCAGCCAGCGTTTGCTCTGCTGCTGGTCGCCGGCCTTCTGCGCGCTGCCGGCGGCGTTGTAGAAGTGCTGGCCGTTGGGCTCGTGCTGCAGGGCTTCGCGGTGCCGGGACAGCGCCTCGGGATAGTCGCCACGGGCATCGGCGATGTTGGCGCCGAGCGCCCAGTCGTCCGCGCTGCCTTTCTTCGCCTGCTGCCAGTAGCGCTCGGCGCCGGCATTGTCGTGGGTGAGCAGAGCGGCGCGGCTGGCGGTGAGGCGGGCGTTGTCGTTGAGCTCGCTGGCCGGCAGGGCGTTGAACACCCGCAGCGCGCCGGCCGGGTCGCCGGAGGCCTCCAGCGCATAGGCCAGCGGCAATTGGCTTTGCTTGTCGCCTCGGGCGATCGCGGCCTGGTAGTAGACCACCGCTTCGCCGGGACGGGCGGGCATGGCGCAGCGGCCGAGGGCGCGCAGTTCGCCGGGGGTGTTGGAATCCGGGCTTAGGTAGCGTTGCAGCGCATCGCAGCGCCCGGCTTCGGCGAGGCGGCCGAGCAGGTAGCCGCGCGAGACCGGGTCGGCCTTGGGCAGCAGGGCTTCGATGCGCGCGACATCCAGCGGCGTGTCGCTGCGCGCATGGATGCCGGCGAGACGTTGCAGCAGCGCAGGCGGCAGATTGCCGCCGCGGCGGTCGTAGGCGCTTTCCAGCAGTTGCTTGGCTCGTTCGGTACGCCCGGCATTCAGCGCGAGATAGCTGGCCTGGTCCAGCGCCTTGAGGTCGCCGGTCTGGCGATAGCGCTGCTCCCAGAGTGCCGCCGCTTCGCCGGTGCGGCCACGGGCCTGCAGCAGCTCGGCGCGCTGGCGCAGGGTCTCAGGCGTCTGCGGCTGGCGTGACAGCCAGGCCAGCGCCAGATCGGTGCGCCCCTGGCGTCGCCAGGAGTCCACCAGCTGGTCGCGACGGGCGGTGTCCCAGGGTTCGGGCAGCCGGGTGTTTTCCAGCAGGTCGGTGGCGTCCAGGCGCTGGGCCAGCACCAGCCAGGTCTTCGGATCGTCCGCAGGTCTGCATTGCTCCAACTTGGCCAGGGCCGCCACCTGGTCGTGGCGCGACAGCCATTCGGTGGTTTCCAGGCAGGGGCGGTTCTGCTCGTCGCTGAGCTTGGTCACCAGCGGGGCGTCGGCGCTGTCGCGGGCAACCTCCAGCAGTTGCGCCCGGCGGGTTGGGTCGTTGCGGTCCTGTTCCGGCAGGGTCAGCAGCCAGCGCTTGGCCACTTCGGTCTGCTCGACGGCGATGGCGCGATCGATGATCGCCAGTCTTGCCTGGCGCGCCGCGTTGGCATCGGGCGCCTGCTGGATCAGCTGTTCCAGTGGTTTCTCTTCCAGGCGCTGCGCATAGGCATTGGCCAGGCGCCGCCAGTCCTCGGCCGAGAGCTGGTGGGCAGCGGCCAGCGGGGCGAGCTGGGCGATGGTGGTGTCCCAGTCGCGCAGCTGTTCTGCCCAGTTGGCGCGGGCTTCACGCAGCACGCGACCGTCATTGCCCGGCGGCAATGTCCCGAGCCAGTCCAGCGCCTGGGCGGCGCCCTGGGTCTGGCCGAGCTTGAGGCTGTAGGCCTGCCACAGCCGCACACGCTCGTTGGCGTTGCTGGTATGGGCCAGCCACTGGTTGACCTGGGCTTCGGGGGGCGGGCCGTTCTCGATCAGGTCCAGGCGCAGTTCGGTCAGGGCTTGCGCGCCGGCGTCGGTGCCGGCCAGCGCCTGGGCTTCCTTCTCGGCTTCGGCGAAACGCTGCTGCTTGGCCAGGGACTGGATCAGCAGGGCGCGGGCCTCGGTGTTGTTCGGCACGCGGCCCAGCAGGTGGCGCATCAGGCGTTCGACTTCCGCCCAGTTGTTCTTCTTCGCTTCCTTGTAGCCCTTGTCGAGGTAGGGGAAGCTGCGAAAGCGCTGGAACTCGCTGAGCTGGTCGTCGGCGGCCTGCGCCAGTGGCGCGGCGATGCTCGCCAGGATCAGGCCGTAAAGCAGGGTTTGTTGCGGTTTCACACGGCCTCCCGGGTGATGCGATAGGCCTCGTGCTGTTCGCTGGCCTGTTCCTGGAGAGCTTCCTCGAGCACCTGCTGGGTGATCATGCCGCGCTTGATCAGGTGTTCGCCGAGGGAGTCCTGCTCCGGGTCGAAGTCGATCAGGGCCTGGTTGAACAGGCTGGGCGGCACCATCCCGCGCACCTGCAACAGGGAGCCGAACATCACGACGTGCCCGCTGAGGCGCTCCATCAGGGCTTCGTCGCCCTGGCGTTGCCTGAGCACATCAATGATGGCGCGGGTTTCGTCGGTCTGGTTGCGCCCCCCGTACCAGTGGCGCAGGCCGAGGGTGACGCGCCCCTGGGGAGCCAGGCGGCCGCGTACCGGGCGCTTGAGCTGACGGCTGATGGCGCCGAGGGAGACCTGGCTGATCTGCTGTTCGCTGGCCAGGACCAGCGTGTCGCCCTCGATGGCCACCGGCAGCACCGCGTAGCGCAGTGCGAGCTTGCGCGGCAGCGCCTGGATCAGCTTTTCGTCGAGGGTGAAGGGGTTGAGCGGCGCCCATTCCTCGCCCAGTTCCTCGGCCAGGGTTTCCACCAGCTGGGTGCTGGTGATCAGCTCGCGCAGCAATAGCTCGCGGCCCAGGCGCCGGCGCACCGGGCTGGTGAGTGCCGATTGCAGCTGTTCCTCGGTGATCAGCCCCTGCTGGATCAGGCGCTGGCCCAGCGGCGTGCGCTGCGGGCCGGCGAGGGCGGGGAATTCGTGGGTGGTCTTGTCCCAGGCCACCCGGCGCGAGTCGCCCATTTCCATCACCTGCTTGAGGGCGCGCAGGTTGGCGAAGAAGTTGACGAAGTTGCTCCACATCATTCGCGGCGCCGACAGCAGCCCCTCGAAGATGCCGTAGAAGCGGGTGACGAACCAGAAGCGCTGGAACAGCCGGTTGAGCAGCATCAGCCCATTGAGGAACAGCAGCACCACCAGCAACCGGCTGCCCTCCAGGATCGACGGGAAATGCCAGGCGTTGGGCGCCAGGGTGGTGATCAGCCACAGGGTGATCAGCACCAGGAACAGCAGGTTGACCAGGAAGCTCAGCAGGTAGGCGATCAGCCCCCGGCGGTCGCGCCAGAGGAAGTAGTTGAGCATGGTCTTGCTGCTCCAGCCCAGGTTGCGCGTGCCCTGGAAGACGATCCCGGTGATCCACCGGGACTTCTGCCGGATGGCGTGCTGCCAGGTGCGCGGGAAGTGCTCGCGTACGCAGATGACCTGGGAGAAGCGCCGGTCCATGCCCGGCACCCAGTCGCTTTTCAGCGCCAGCTGCGGGTCGGTGATGGAGTAGCGGGCGAAGATGCACTTCATGCCCTTCTGCTTGAGGCGGAAGCCGATGTCGTAGTCCTCGGTGAGACTCTGCACATCGAAGGCGATGCCGTCGCCGTCTTCCAGCAGCGCGGCGATGGCGCGGCGGCTGAAGCAGGTGCCGACGCCGGCACTGGGCACCTGGCCGGTCAGCGCCTCGCGCACCGGCACGTCCTTGCCATGGTTCTCGGCGAACTCGTCGACGTAGTGGCCGGCGGTGAAGCCGGTCCACTCCGGGGCGTAGGGGTAGACCGGGATCTGGATCAGGTCCTTGGCCGGCAGCAGGTAGTTGAACAGGCGCAGTTCCAGCGGCGAGATGACGTCCTCGGCGTCATGCAGGATGAAGCCGGAGAACTCGATGCGGGCGTCGGCCTCGAAGCGCAGGATGGCGTCGATGATGTTGTTCAGGCAGTCGGCCTTGCTGGTGGGCCCGGGGCGCGCGCAGACCACCTTGTGCACGTTGGGGTAGTGCAGGCACACCGCGTCCACATCCGCCTGGGTCTGCGGATCGTTGGGGTAGGTGCCGACGAAGATCTGGTAGTTCTCGTAGTCCAGGGTGGAGGCCGCCAGGCGGGCCATTTCGCCCACCACGCCGACCTCGTTCCAGGCCGGCACCATGATCGCCAGCGGCTTCTCCGGGGCGGCGAAGAGACGTTCCTCGTCGGCCCGGTCGAAGCGGTTGTAGATGCGGAAGCGCCGCACCAGTACCCGGCCCCAGTACACCAGGTCGATGAACAGGTCATCCAGGCCGAGCAGGAACATCAGCGCGGCCAGGATGATCGCCAGGTACTTCAGGGCATAGAGAACGTAAGTGAGGATATCGACCAGTTCGAGGCTCATTCGAACTCGCTTGCTGTGCGCGTTTCACCGAACCAGGAGAGCAGCCGGGCAACGATCTTCTCGCTGGCATGCCCGTCGCCATAGGGGCTGAAGACCCGGCTCATCTGCTCGTAGACTTCCTCGTCGCGCAGCAGGTGGCTGGCTTCGCTGACGATGCGCCCGGTGTTGGTGCCCACCAGTACCACGGTACCGCCTTCCAGCACGGCCGGGCGCTCGGTGACGCGGCGCAGTACCAGCAGCGGCTTGCCCAGCGCCGGGGCTTCCTCCTGGATGCCGCCCGAGTCGGTGAGGATGATGTACGCGCGGTCCATCAGCCAGACGAAGTGCTGGTAGTCCTGTGGCGCGATCAGATGGATGTTCGGCTTGTCCGAGAGCAGGCCGTAGACCGCCTTCTGCACCTGCGGGTTGAGGTGTACCGGGTAGACGAAGTCCACGTCGGGGAAGCGCTGGCCGAGTTCGGCCAGGGCCAGGCAGATGCGCTCGAAGCCCTTGCCGAAGTTTTCCCGGCGGTGGCCGGTGATCAGCACCAGGCGGCGTTCGCCGGTGAACTTCGCCAAGGGCGAGTCGGCAGCGGGTTTCCATTGGGTTTCGCGCAGGTGCTCGCGCATCCACAGCAGGGCGTCGATCACCGTGTTGCCGGTGACCTCGATCTGGTCGATGTTCACCCCTTCGCGCAGCAGGTTGTCACGCGAGGCCTTGGTCGGCGGGAAGTGCAGGTCGGCGATCACCGCGGTAAGGCGGCGGTTGGCTTCTTCCGGCCAGGGCTGGTGGATGTTGCCGGTACGCAGGCCGGCCTCCACGTGCCCCACCGGTATCTGCCGGTGGAAGGCGGTGAGGGCGGCGATGAAACTCGTGGTGGTATCGCCGTGGACCAGCACGATGTCCGGGCGATGGCGGTCGTAGCTGTCGTCCAGCTTGCCCATCATCTGCACGGACAGGCTGTTCAGCGTCTGGCCCTGGGTCATGACGTCGAGGTCTTCGTCGACCTCCAGTTCGAAGGAGTCCAGCACTTGCTGTAGCATCTCGCGGTGCTGGCCGGTGGAGCAGATGCGCAGCTCGATTTCCGGGGTGCGGCGGAGGACGCGGGCGAGGGGCGCCATCTTGATGGCCTCGGGACGGGTTCCGAAAACCATGGTGACTTTGTACTTCATCAATTGCTCCTTGGGCGCGCCCTTGTGAGGCCGCCTTCGGTTTTCCATGTGGGATTTTTCCAAGGGCAATGAAAGTCGCTCAACCCCGGGCTGTCCAGCCGCAATGCGGTCTGCCAGTGATACAGGTCAGGTATATTGACCTTTATCGGCATTCCGTCGCCCCGCTGCAGGCCCCGTCGTCAGCGGGCTGGCGCCGCATTTCCGACGTTGTGCAGGAAAATCATTGGCAAATTTTTCGAGAGGCCGGTCACGTAGATGCTCAGCGCGGAACTGAAAGCTTTTTATCGGGTTGCAAAGCTCGGGAGCATCACTCAGGCGGCAAAAAAGCTCGGTCTCAGCCAGCCGACCGTGACCACCCAGATCCGCAATCTGGAAAGCCAATACGCGGTGGAACTGTTCTATCGCGGCGGCCGCCGCCTGACGCTCAGCGACGAGGGGGCGCGCCTGCTGCCGATGGTCGAGGCGCTGCTGCAGCAGGAAGCCGACATCGAGTTCTACCTGCGCAACTGCGGGCAGATGCAGGGCGCGCTGCGCATCGGCGCCACCTCTCCTTATTACGTGCTTGGCCTGATCAAGAGCTTCCGCGAGCGCTTCCCGCAGATCGAGGTGTCGGTGGAGATCGGCAATTCCCAGCAGGTGCTCGAATCGCTGATCGAATGCCGGGTGGACCTCGCCGCTTCCTCGCAGCAGGTGGATGACGCGCGCCTGACCCGCGTGGTGCTGGGCAGCGATCCGCTGGTGCTGGCGGTGCACCGCAGCCATCCGCTGGCGGCGCTGCAATCGGTGAGCCTGGGCGACTTGCGTAGCCACTGCCTGTTGATGCGCGAGGCGGGTTCCACGACCCGCCAGCTGACCGAGGCGATGTTGCAGCAGGCCGGAGTGACGCCGGCCTCCATGCTGGAGATCGGCAGCCGCGAGTCGATCCGCGAGGCGGTGATCCGCAACCTGGGGGTGAGCATCATCGCGCGCCAGGAAGTGCCGGATAACCCGCAGTTGTGCGTGCTGGAGATCAAGGGCGCGAGCCGGATCGACGAGTACCTGTATTGCCTGAAGGATCGGCGGCAGGCGCGCTTGCCGAGTGCTTTCCTGGCATTGGCGCAGGTGTAGAACCGATTTGCGTGTAGGAGCGGACCTTGTCCGCGATGCACTTGCTTGCGGTTGGGAATTCCTGCGCCGCTTAGGCATGCTCGGATGTTATGGGTTTCGCCCCCTCGGGCGACCTACTTTGGCAAACGCCCCAAAGTAGGCAAAGGGCTTGCCCCGGACATCCGGTTTTTCGCTTGGGGCGAAAAATTCCCTCGTTGAATTGGAGTTTCAGGGGCACGCCGCGAAGGGCCGTCCCTGGCCCATCGCGGCTCTCGCGGCATCCATGCCGCTCAACCCCTGAAACTTCACTTCAACGAGGCCTCCTGAACGGGGCGTTCGGCGCATGCGGATGTTTTTCTGGAAGCCTTGCGGAGCCAGAGCCGGCTTGGCTCGGGGGGCTCTTCGTAGGAGCGAGCTTGCTCGCGAACCGCCTGGCACCGCTACTTACCTAGAGGAGCGGACCTTGTCCGCGATCGGACTTCCCCTCCCTACCGAAGTCAGAGCGAAGCACGAACGTAGGATGGCGTGGAGCGCAGCGATACCCATCAATTCCCGGGCTGGGTATCGCTGCGCTCCACGCCATCCTGCTAAGTGTTCGCCGGATAGGACGGCGGGGTGCGGTTCGCGAGCGAGCTCGCTCCTACGGATGTCCGCCAAAAGGCCATCACTTCCCAAATATTTTCGCCCCCATACCAAAATCTGCCTATGGATCTATCGGCGCACTTGGCCCTCCAGCAATAGTCCCGTCGCAATCGCTCCCTAGCATGGACCTCGTTCCTTCACGCCACGGCTCATCTGGCGTGAACCCCAAGAAAACGAGGTACCGCCATGCATCCCACCCTCGCCGGCACGCCGCTAAGCGTGCGCCACATCCGCAAGCGCTTCGGCCAGTTCGTCGCTCTCGACGGCGTGTCGCTGGACGTCAAGGCCGGTGAGCTGGTCTGCCTGCTCGGCCCCTCCGGCTGCGGCAAGACCACCCTGCTGCGCTGCATCGCCGGTCTCGAACAACAGGACGGCGGCACCCTGCACCTGGGCGATCGCGATGTGTCGAACCTGCCGCCGCAGGCGCGGGACTACGGCATCCTGTTCCAGTCCTACGCGCTGTTCCCCAACCTGACGGTCGAGCAGAACATCTCCTATGGATTGACCAACGCATCCAGGGACGAGGCCCGCCGTCGCGTCGCCGAGATGCTCGAACTGGTCGGCCTCGCCGGCAGCGAGAAGAAGTACCCCGGCCAGCTTTCCGGCGGCCAGCAACAGCGCGTCGCCATGGCCCGTGCGCTGGCGCCGAGCCCCTCGCTGCTGCTGCTCGACGAACCCATGTCGGCGCTGGACGCCCGCGTCCGCGAGCACCTGTGCGGCGAGCTGCGCCAGCTGCAGAAGAACCTGGGCATCACCACCGTGATGGTTACCCACAACCAGGACGAGGCCATGCTGATGGCCGACCGCATCGCGGTGATGAACCACGGGCGCATCGAGCAGTACGGCAGCGCCCAGGAAATCTACAGCGCCCCGAGCACGCCCTTCGTTGCCGAGTTCGTCGGCCAGGGCAACTGGCTGCCGTTCGAGCGCGGCAGCGACGGCCACGCCCGCGTCGGCGGCCTCAACCTGCGCCTGCATAGCCAGGCGCCGAGCGCGTCGGGCCGGTTGTTCTGCCGCCCGGAAGCGATCAGCGTGAACCCCGCGGTGCACCAGGAAAACCTGTTCCGCGCGCAGATCCGCGAGATCACCTTCCTCGGCAACCGCTGCCGCATGAGCTTCGAGCTGGAACAGCTGCCGGGCCACGCGCTGCTCGCCGAGCTGGCTCCCGAGGACATGCCGCGCCTGGGCACCCCGGACATCTGGGTGTCGCTGCCGCCGCGCAGCCTGCAGGTGTTCGCCTGAGATGGAAGCCGTGGTGAAGCACAGTCCGGCGCTGCCCGTTGGCAGGATTCGCGGCGATCTGGGGGATCGCCTGTTCGTCCGTGGCGGCAAATACCTGCTGCTGGTCCTGCTCGCCCTCGCGGTGCTGATGCCGCTGCTGGCCATCTTCTGGCGCGGCTTCAGCGGCGAAGCGGGGCAGGGCGGCGGCCTGACGGCCATGGGCGAGCTGCTGCGCAGCGACAACTTCCACTGGCTGCTGGGCAACAGCCTGAAGGTCTCGGTCAGCGTGGCGTGCATCGTCGTGCCGGCAGCCTACCTGTTCGCCTACGCGCTGCAACGCACGCTGATCCCGGCCAAGGGCCTGTGGCGCGGGATTTCCCTGCTGCCGCTGCTGGCGCCGTCGATGCTGCCGGGCATCGCGCTGATCTACCTGTTCGGCAACCAGGGCCTGCTGCGCCACCTGCTGCCGGACAATATCTATGGCTTCTGGGGCATCGTCCTGGGCGAGGCCATCTACACCTTCCCCCACGCGCTGATGATCCTGCTGTCGGCGCTGTCGCTGGCCGATGCGCGCCTGTTCGACGCCGCTTCGAGCATGGGCGCCGGGCCCTGGAAGGCCTTCCGCAGCATCACCTGGCCGGCTTCGTGGCAGGGCGTGTTCGCCGCCTTCTGCCTGGTGTTCACCCTGACCATCACCGACTTCGGCGTGCCGGTGGTGGTGGGCGGCGACTACCAGGTGCTGGCGCTGGAAGCGTACAAGGCGGTGGTCGGCCAGCAGCAGTTCGGCCGTGGCGCGCAGATCGGCATGATCCTCCTGCTGCCGGCGCTGCTCAGCTTCGCCGTCGACACCTGGCTGCGCCGTCGCCAGGGCGACGCCATGAGCGGCCGTGCGCAGGTCTACCATCCCAAGCCGTCGCACCGCCGCGATGCCGCCTTCCTTGCCATCGTCGTGCTGATCAGCGCGGTGCTGCTGGGTGTGCTGGGCATGGCCGTGTACTCCTCGCTGGTGAAGTTCTGGCCGTACAACCTCTCGCTGTCGCTCAACCACTACGACTTCAACACCACCGCTGGCGGCGGCTGGCTGGCCTACCGCAACAGCCTGACCCTGGCCGTGTGCACCGCGATCATCGGCAGCGCGCTGATCTTCACCGGCGCCTACCTGATCGAGAAGACCCGCGAGCAGCGCTGGCTGAGCCAACTGCTGCGCATGCTGTGCTTCGTGCCGATGGCCGTGCCGGGCCTCGTTCTGGGCCTGGGCTACGTGTTCTTCTTCAACCTGCCGGGCAACCCGCTGCATGTGTTCTACGGCAGCATGGCGCTGCTGGTGGTGTGCACCATTGCCCACTACCTGACCACCGCGCAGATGACCGCCACCGCCGCGCTGCGCCAGCTCGACGGCGAATTCGAGGCCGCCGCGCTGTCGCTGAAGATGCCGCTGTGGCGCCACTACCTGCGCGTCACCGTGCCGATCTGCCTGCCGGCGCTGCTGGACATCACCCGCTACCTGTTCGTCTCGGCAATGACCACGGTCTCGGCGGCGATCTTCCTCTACAACCCGGACACCATCCTCGCCGCCGTCGCCGTGCTGAACATGGACGACTCCGGCAACGTCGGCGGCGCCGCCGCCATGTCCACCCTGATCCTGCTCACTTCCGCGGCCGTGTCGCTGCTGCTGGCCGGCGCCTCGCGCGGCCTGCTGCGCCGCTCCCAGGCCTGGAGGAGGGGCGCGAACCCGTAACACCGCTGGACGCTGTCGCCCGGTGCCTGTGCCCTTTCAGGTCTGCTGCCGGGCTCAACCCCTGACAAACCCGCCCTGAGCGGGAGACCCACACTGCCAAGGAGCTCCACATGTTCAAACGTCTTGCCCTCGCCGCCGCCGTGGTCGCCGGTTTCGCTGCACAGGTCCACGCCGCCGACACCGAGCTGACCGTCTACACCGCCCTGGAACCGGAACAGCTGACCGCCTACAAGCAGGCCTTCGAAGCCGAGAACCCGGACATCAGGATCAAGTGGGTGCGTGATTCCACCGGCATCGTCACGGCCAAGCTGCTGGCCGAGAAGGATCGCCCGCAGGCCGACGCCGTCTGGGGCCTGGCCGCTTCCAGCCTGGCCATCCTCGACCAACAGGGCATGCTGGAGAAGTACGCGCCCAAGCACCTGGACGCCATCGGCAAGCACTACCGCGACCCGGCCAACCCGCCGGCGTGGGTCGGCATGGACGTCTGGGCCGCGACCATCTGCTTCAACACTGTGGAGGCTGAGAAGCTGGGCCTGGAGAAGCCGGTGAGCTGGCAGGACCTGACCAAGCCCGAGTACAAGGGCAAGATCGTCATGCCGAACCCGGCTTCCTCGGGCACCGGCTTCCTCGACGTCTCCGCCTGGTTGCAGACCTTCGGCGAGAAGCAGGGCTGGGCCTACATGGATGCGCTGCACGAGAACATCGGCCAGTACGTCCACTCCGGTTCCAAGCCGTGCAAGCTGGCCGCCGCCGGCGAATTCCCGATCGGCATCTCCTTCGAATACCCGGCCGTGCAGCTCAAGCGCCAGGGCGCGCCGCTGGACATCGTCCTGCCCAAGGAAGGCCTGGGCTGGGAAATCGAAGCCACCGGCATCGTCAAGGGCACCCAGCATGAAGCCGCGGCGAAGAAACTCGCCGACTTCTCCGCCAGCCCGAAAGCCATGGAGCTGTACAAGGAAAACTTCGCCGTGCTGGCCCAGCCGGGCATCGCCAAGCCGCAGACCGAACTGCCGGCCGACTACGAGCAGCGCCTGATCAAGAACGACTTCGCCTGGGCCTCGAAGAACCGCGACGAGATCCTCGCCGAGTGGCGCAAACGCTATGACGGCAAGTCGGAGAAGGTCGCGCAGAAGTAAGGCTCGGCTGAAGTTCGTCTGTGGTTCGGCGCTGGCGGCTCCCTCTCCCCAACCCTCTCCCTGAAGGGAGAGGGGGCTGTTCGGCGTGTTGGTTCGAGGTTGCTGAAGTCCTGTTGGCCCATAGGGCGACACGGGCCGCGACAACGGATATTTCAGTTCCTCGCTGACCACGCCTCCAGGCTACGCGAGCAGTTGCCTGAATGCCCGACGTCGCAGGATGAACCCGGAATTCTTCTCGGCAGAGGAGGGCTCCCTCTCCCTTCAGGGAGAGGGATGGGGAGAGGGGCTCTTCGCCACGCAGGATATTCCCCATGACCCACACCCACTGCGACGTCGCCATCGTCGGCGCCGGCATCCTCGGCCTTTCCCACGCTTACGCCGCCGCCCGCCGCGGCCTCTCCGTACGCGTCTTCGAGCGCACCGCCACGCCCCTGGGCGCTTCGGTGCGCAACTTTGGCCAGGCGTTGGTCACCGGCCAGCCGCCGGGCGTGATGTCGGAC
>NZ_JBGLYK010000165.1:0-13429 GCF_047304025.1 Pseudomonas sp. Pseusp97
GCCACTGGAGCCACGGCCTCGCGGACCACCGCGGCGGGCGCAGCAGCCACCGGATTGGCGACGATGGGCGCGGGGGTTTCCAGCAGTTCCGGGCGCGACGGGGCGGCGAACGGCAGCACCACGCGCGGCAGCCAGCTGGCGACCTGCATGGCGCCCAGATAGGCGCGGCGACGGGCTTCTTCGATCAAGGGGTGTTTACCTGTGGGTGGTGCCTGCGCGGGCAGGCCAACACGACGAGGCGGGATTGTCGCGTGAAACGCGCCGGGGGGAAAGGCCGGCGGGCTCAGAGGCCCGCCGATTCGCTTACGGAGTGCCGAAGACGTAGACGTTGCCGGTGAGCTTGACCGCGCCGGTGGCCTGGTAGGTGAGCAGGTTGGTCTGCTGCAGGCCGCTGCCGGACACCTTGCCCTGGTTGGAACCGCCCAGGGTGAATTGCAGGTTGCTGGCGCTGGCGTTGGTCAGGCCGATCTTCATGGCCTGGCGGTTGAACAGCGCGCCGTCGCCGTTGAAGCCGTTGTTGATGGTCACCATGTCGATGGACATGCCGTCGAAACTGAAGGTGCCCTTGATATTGTCCAGCACGATGTAGCCGGTACTGTTGAGCGGCTGGATCGCCAGGCGCGCGCCGCAGCCGCCGCTGCAGCGGGTATCGGCGGTGTTGGCGGCGAGGTTGAAGTTGACGCTCAGGCTGACGCCGTCCTGGCCGCTGACGTCGGCCATTTCGCTGTCGTCCAGGCCGCGCATCTCGCCATGGGCGGTAGCGGCGGCCAGCAGGAACAAGGGTGCCAGGAGTCGGCTCGGAAGGCGTGCGGTGTTCACGGCGAGTCCCCTCATGCGCTAGCGCGGCAGGTTCACGGTGCGGACGTTCAGGTAGTCGATGCGCAGGCCGCGGATGGCCTGGGAACCGACGTCGGTGCCGCTGATGTTCAGGTTGCCGATGCTGATATTGCTCTTCTGCACGTTCTGGTAGAAGGCCTCGTGGTTGGCCCAGGTGACGCCCGGCGCGCTGAGCATCAGGTCGCCGTTGCTGGCCACCGAGAGCGTCGCCGGCTGGTAGTTGGCGTCGCCCAGGTTGAGATCGAAGTAGACGTTCTTGGCCACCACCTTGTTGCTGTCGGCGCAGTTCTCGCAGCCGGCGATGATCAGCTTGTCGGCATACATCTGCAGGCTCATGGAGGCCTTCAGGCCTGCGGCGTCGCCCCACAGGTTGAGATAGGAGCCATTGAGGGTGAAGTTCTCCAGGGCGATGGAGAAGAAGTCCGTGCGCGTAGTGGTAGCGCCAGCACTGCCGTTGCTGTTGTAGGCAGTGCTGGGCAGGGTGAACTTGGTGGCGATGCCGATATCCAGGCCCTGGATGCGGGTGCCGGAAGAGCTCTGCATGGCGCCGGCCACCAGTTGCACCGTGGCGACGTTCTTCTCGGTGCGGGTGATGGTGCCGCTGACGCAAGTGGTGGCGCTGCCGCCTTGTGCGCCGCAGAGCTGGACGAACTTGTCGTAGTCGCTGGCGCGCTGGCTGAGGGTGACGCCGTTGCGGCTGACGTTCCAGGAGGCACTGAGGTTCTGCTGAGCGGTGGTGAGATCGCTGGTACTGCTGCTGTAATTGTCCACCGAGTCGTTATAGGCCTTGACGCCCGAGTTGCTGCTGCAGCCGACTATGCCGCCGCAACTGTATTTCTCACCAAAATCAGGTTTGTTGGTACATGCGATCCCCAGCACGGTGTCGCAGACCCTCGCGGGTGCAGCGTTGAAGGTGCTCTGCATGGTGCTGTAATTGTTCTTCTGCACCACCTGCGCGGCATCGACCTGCGCCTTGCGCTGGTTGACCACCACCATGTCGGCATCGATGCCGCTCTTCAGGCCCGTCATGTTGTTCGAATAGGCGCTGAGCAACGTGTCGCGCTGGGTCTTCAGTGCATTCAGCTCGGTATTGATCTTGGTTGTCGCCTGGTTGGGGTTGGTGCAACCGGCATCGCCGTACAGGCAGCCCTGGTAGTACGACCAGAGGCCGAACTTGTGGGTATCGTTGATCGGGTCGGTCCAGGTCGGCGTCATCAGCTGCAGCGCTTCCTGGTTGGCTGGAATGTTCAGCCCCGCCTTGTACTTCACCGGGCCGAGAGTGAAGGGATGCATCGGCGTGCCGAGGTAGGCCTTGGTGTCCAGCGTGCCGCGCTGGCTGCCGGCGCCCTTGATGTAGGCGCCGGTGATGTCCACCTGCACATCCTGGTTGGCGCTGTTCTTCACCCCGGTGATCTTCGAGGTGGCAGTCGCCTGGTCGTAGCTGAAACCGTCGATGAAGAAGCCCAGGCCGGCGCCGCTGACTTCTTCCAGCTGGTCGTCATCCAGGGCCTTCATGCCCAGCGCGGGCAGGCTGACCAGGCAACCGGCGAGGCAGGCGAGTACCGCTGTGCGCCAGTTCATGTCAGCAGCCCGCCGCTTGCGAGCCCATGCAGGTCGGCTGCCGGGGCAGGCCGCGCAGGGCGTCGTAGAGGTTGATCAGGATCGGATAGACCGCATCCGCGCCGCTGCCCACTTTCGGGAAGTTGGCGAAGGCGCCGGACTGGGTGTTGACGAAGTTGCCGGCGTTGGCGAGGTCCTGCCAGGGCACGTTCTGGTTCTGCAGGGAGAAGAAGATGCCCTGGGCGCCGGTGTTGATGTCGGTGGACCCCGGCTTGCCGATGTAGATGGTCTTGTAGTTGGTCAGGTCGAAGCAGGTGGTCAGGCCCAGCGCCTGGCAGTTGTTGGTGGTCGACAGGGTCGGGATCAGCGCGGCGATCAGGCCACCGGCGTCCGAATGGAGCGAGTCGCCCTTGGCGATACCGATCTGCTCGGCGCGGTTGATCGGCTGGCCGTTGATGGTCGCCTCGCCGGTGCCGGCCTTGAGCAGCACCACGTCGGCGTAGACCGGGGTATCGCCGGCTACGGCCAGCGCCAGGCAGTTGATGAGGTTCGGGCAGCCGTTGCGGGTGTAGTAGTCGTAGGCGATGGAGGCCGGACCGTAGATCTGCCCCTGCAGGTTGCCGGTGATCGACAGGATGTCGCCGGAGAGATCGCCCTGCGCCTTGCCGAAGCCGACCCGCGCGCCGACCAGCTGGCGCACGCCGTTGTTGGTCTGGAAGGCGAACTCGACGTAGGGGTCCTGGATCTGGAACGGCACCACCTTGGCATCGGGGGTATTGGCGTTGTCCACCCGCCCCAGGGCGAAGTTGTTGATCAGGATATCCGCCGGCTGGCCGGAGACGGTGGTCGAGCCGGTGCGGGTGTAGTTGCCCAGGCTCAGCTGGTCGATGTTGGTCAGCAGGCTGACATCGGCACCGAAATTGAGCCGGGTGTACTGGTAGTTCTGGTAGGTGGAGGCGTCGACGGTGAGCATCGCGCCCTGGCCGGAGATGGTGGACAGCTCTTCATCGTCCATCGACTGCATGCGCGCCTGGGCGGAAAAGGCCAGCAGGCCGCCGCAGAGCAAGGCAAGGGCACGCATGAGCGGACCGGAGGACTGACGCATGGCACTCTCCTTTCCTGGCCCCCGTGTACGGGAGCCTGTTGTTATTCATCGGGCGTATCGGGTCAGGAACGAGGTCGAGACTCGGCGCCGTGATGCCACTATAGGAATTCAGCCGCCACGGCGGCCCGACCCATAGTCGAGTAAATCGCTTCGAACGATAGGCGAGGAAAGGAAATCCCAGGCGCGGTTGTTACCCATCGTCACACCCGGGTGACAGCCTCGGGCGGCTGACTGCTCACTGGTGGCGGAACAGGCCGATCAGGTGTTCGGCGATCGCGCCCTTGATGGCATCGAGGTTCAGCCGCGAGTGGGCCTGCAGCCTGGCGATGTTCAGGCGGTGCAGGTGCAGCGAGGGCATGCGCGCCTCGTACTCGCGCAGGTCGCCCTTCACCAGCACCGGCAGGAAGATGTCCCCGCGCATGCGGTAACGGTTGATCAGCAGCTTCAGGCCGTCCTGGAAGGGCAATTCCCGCGAGGCCACCAGCCGGTGTTCGGCGGGAATCTTCAGGTACAGCCCGCTGTAGCCCATGGTCTCGCCCGGCAGGATGTGGATGCCGGTGGGCTCCACGGCGTCGCCGGGGATGTCATGGAAGGTGTCGAACCAGGCCTGTTCGTCCGGCAGGATGGTGATGCCGCCTTCCTGGCTCTCGGGGATCACGAAGCTGTAGTTGCTGTAGAGCTTCTCGACATACGACGAATAGATGCACAAGCGATTCTCGAAGCGCTGCAGGAAGGCGATGGCTTCGTTGCGATCGGTGATCGCGTCCAGGTCCCAGTCGAGGTCGTTCTGGCGTTCCAGTTCGGCCCAGCGGGCTTTGGCAAGTGCGGCGTCGTAGGTCATCGGCGTGAATCAGACTCTGATAGCAAGGTCTCTGATACAGGCTTTGGCAAAAAACTTGCCAGAAAATTCAGTCAGTTAGGCCCCATTTTCCGTGAGATGCGTCACACGGGCGCTGCTCGTGCAGTCGCAAACTGACGCGTTTCGTCACCCTGTCGGCCAGGGGTAGGCCTTTGCAGTACAATCGCCCCCTTTGTTCATTTCGGGCCCAACCAAGCCGATGATCGACCCACGACGCGTACTACGCGCCCTCGCCGAACACTGGGTGCTGCTCGAACCGCTGTGCGAGCGCTTCGACGCCGGCACCCTGAGCCTGGTGGAGCTGCGTCTCCAGCTCACCAGCCAGTTGCCCGACAGCACCCCGGTGGACATCACCGCCCTGCTCGACCAGTGGGTGCGCCTGGACATCCTCGTCCCGGTGGCCAAGAGCCCCAACCGCTTCGAACTGAACGCGCAGATCCACGACTTCCTCGCCTACCTGCGCCAGGAGCACCGCCTGGGCCTGTGCCTGGAGATCGAAGCCTACCTGCGCCACCTCGAACGTCTCGCCGGCTACATCCGCGACGCCTTCGAAGTGCGCGACGGCAACGATCTCGCCCGCCAATTGCGCCTGCTGGACATGCGCGTGCGCGACGTGCTGAAGAAGCTCGCCAACGACGAACAGGCGCTGGTCGCCGTGGCCGACCGGGCGAAAACCCAGGACCGGCAGATTCCGCTGCGCCAGCGCTATGCGGAAGTCCTGGCGACCTGGGACGAATACGTCGAGCCGATGATCCAGCTGGTCTCCGCCGACGGCGCTTTCGAACAGGGCGTGCATCGGGTCGAGCAGGTGCTGCTGCGCCTGCTCAGCGAACAGGCACGCCTCGGCCAACTGGTGGACGACGACCAGTTGCTGCGCACCCACGCGCGCATCCTGGAAATGCAGACCACCGCCCAGCTCACCCTGCGCCGCGCCCGCGAACTGCTGCTGCCGCTGCGCGAGGAAGCGCGCCGGCACAACGCGATCACCCGCGGCGCCGCCCTGGCGCTGTCGGTCATCCGCCGCAAGGGCATCGACGCCGTGCCGCAGGCCGCCATGCCGATGTTCACCCGGCCCCAGAGCAACTTCCTGGGCACCGCGTCCCAGGTCGAGAGCTACGTCTTCGCGCTGGCCAACTTCCAGCCAAAGCCTGCGCACTTCCCCAAGGCCAGCGGCAATCGCAAGAGCGACGGCCCGCAACGCTCGCCGCGCACCGCCCGGGAAATGCTCGACCGCTGCCAGGCCGCGCTGCCGCTGCCGGACCTCATGCAGTGGCTGCTGGAACAGGAGCCCGAAGGCGCCACCGACGAGCTGCTCTACTGGTTCTCGCGCCTGTCGCGCGATGCCCGCTTCCAGCGCGACCGCCTCGAGCGCCGCCAATACGACACTCTCCAGCACAGCGTCAGCCTGTGCTCCTTCGCCCTGATCGCCGGCCCCACCGCTGGCAAGGACAGCAAGAGCGAATCGCATGCAGATTAATCTCACCGAAATGACCCAGCTCGCGCCGATCTTCCGCGAGCTGTTCAAGGGCTTCCACATCAGCCGCCGTGATCCGGAGCTGTACAGCCAGCTGTCGAACCAGCAGGACGCCTACCGGGCGCTGTTCCGCAGCCTGGGCTACGAGCTGGTCTGCGATACCCGCGGCTTCTATTACTTCGTGCCCGAACAGGTCGGCGCCCAGGTGAACAAGACCGCCCAGCGCCTGGCGCTGTTCACCTTCATCCTGGTCGAGCACCTGGCTGACCAGGGCCGCGACCCGCTGGCCGTCCTCGACGGCGGCAGCATCGGTCGCGACGAACTGCCGCCGCTGCTGGAGAAGTACCGCGACCTGTTCCTGCAGGCAGAAGTGACCACCCAGGAAGAACTGGAAGAGAAGGTCATGCGCCGCCTCACCCAGCTCGGCTTCGCCGCCGAGGACAACGGCGTGTACCGCTTCCTGCCGCCGATCCACCGCTTCCTCGACGTCTGCCTGTCGGTCCAGCAGGACCGCGACCTGGCCAGCAACCTGCACGCCAGCGAAATGCAGTTCAGCGCGCCGGTGCTGATGGAAGAAGACGACGAGCCGGTGGTGATCCTGGAGTCGTACGTGGATGAATCGGCTGCCGACAGCGAGGACGCCATTGTCGTGATCGACGCACAGGCTTCTGCCCCTGCGGTAGTTGCCGAAGCTGAAGTTGCCGAAGAAGAGAGCGAAGAAGACGCCCTCGCCCGCGCCATCGCCGAAGAACAGGAGGCCCAGGCATGACCCAGGAACGCTACGGTATCCGCCGCTTCGCCCTGCTCAACACTGCCGGCTACAGCCTCGGCATCTTCCCGCTGGAGCAGCCGCTGTCGGTGTACGGCGCGAACAACCTCGGCAAGTCGGCGTCGATCAACGCGCTGCAGTTCCCGATCCTCGCGCGCATGTCCGACATGAGCTTCGGCAAGTACAGCCTTGAGGCCTCGCGCAAGTTCTACTTCGCCACCGACACCAGCTACATCCTCATCGAGCTCGACCTGCCCAACGGCCGTCATGTGATCGGCGTCGGCGGCCGCGGCCCGGGCGGCGGCTTCGGCCACCAGTTCTTCGCCTACCAGGGTGAGCTGGACCTGGAGCACTACCAGAAGAACGGCACCTGCCTGCGCCTGCGCGAGCTGTATGCCAACCTCGAGCGCGAGGGCATCAAGTCCTATGAGCTCAAGCCCGACGAGCTGCGTCGCCTGCTGGTTGGCGGCCATACCTCGATCCCGCTGGACCTGACCCTGATCCCGCTGCGCTCCACCAGCGAGCAGAGCCTGAAGACCTTCCGCTCGCTGTTCATCAACCTGCTGCACATGCGCGAGATCACCGCGGCCAAGCTCAAGCAGCTGTTCCTCGATGCCTTCGAGCACAGCCTGCGTTCGGGCAGCGTCGACTACATCGCCGCCTGCGAGGAAGCCTTCCGCGACGTGCGCCGCATGGAGGGCGACTACCAGGCCCTGGTCGCCGCCGGCCCGCTGGTGGAAGCCCTGGCCAACGGCGTGCAGCAGCGCGAAATCCTGCGCGGCAAGATGCACCGCCTCTCGCCCCTGCTGGATAACCTGCTGGGCACCTGGGAAGACTATTCCGGTGCGCGCAAGGAAGAGCTGGTCATCCAGGCCGAGCACTACAAGCGCGAGCAGGATGGCCTGCAGAACGAACAGCGCGGCAGCACCGCCGAGCTGATGCGCCTGGAGCGCGAGATCAGCGAGATTCAACGCTGGATGGGCGAACTGGCGGTGCTGAAGAACCGCTTCGCGCTGGTCGAAGACGTCAAGGTGCTGGAGCAACAACTGCTCGCCGCCAAGGACGCCCACGACGAACTGGCCGGCGCCCTGGCGCACTCCCGACAGTTCTCCAGCGAAGACCTGGAAGAGCGCATGCGCGACCTGGAGAAGCGCCTGAAAGGCGTTCGCCAGCAGCTCGAACATGCCGACAACAACAGCTACGCCCGCCTGCGCGAGGAGTTCTCCCAGCAGGACGTCGAGCGCCTGATGCGCCTGTTTAACGGCGCACTGTTCAGCCTGCCGCTGGGCGACAAGGGTGTGGACCTGGACGAGGCCGGCCTGTGGGTCGGCAGCGTCGAGAAGATCCTCGACGCCTTCAAGGGCGAGCGCTTCGAAGTGCCGGGCCTGACCATCGACCTCTCCACCATCGAGCCGCCGGCACTGCAGGCCCTGGCCGACCGCGCCGCCCTGCGTGACCAGAAGGAACGCCTGGAGAAGGAGCTCAAGCAGCTCAAGACCCAGCAGGCCGTAGCCGCCGACCGCAACGCCAGCAAGGCACAGGCGGACAAGCTCTATCAGGACGTGCTCGACGCGCAGAAGGCACTGGAAGACTTCCGCCGCAGCCAGACCCTGAGCGCCGAGGAACCCGGCAAGCTGGAGCACCTCGCCCAGCTGGAAGCCACCCAGGACGAACTCAAGCGCTCCGCCGACGCCTTCACCGAGCGCGTCCAGCAGCTCTCCGCCAAGTTGCAGCTGATCGGCCGGCAACTGGCCGACATGGAAGCCAAGCAACGCACCCTCGACGACGCCCTGCGCCGCCGCCAGTTGCTGCCGGCCAACCTGCCTTTCGGCATCCCGTTCATGGACCCGGTCGACGACTCCATGGATAACCTGCTGCCGCTGCTCAACGACTACCAGGACACCTGGCAATCGCTGCAGCGCGTGGACGGCCAGATCGAGGCGCTGTACGCCCAGGTGCGCCTGAAGGGCGTGGCCAAGTTCGACAGCGAGGACGATCCGGAGCGCCGCCTGCAACTGCTGAT
Source organism: Pseudomonas sp. Pseusp97 (assembly GCF_047304025.1). Taxonomy (NCBI): domain Bacteria; kingdom Pseudomonadati; phylum Pseudomonadota; class Gammaproteobacteria; order Pseudomonadales; family Pseudomonadaceae; genus Pseudomonas; species Pseudomonas sp. Pseusp97. The sequence continues at coordinate 8,628 of NZ_JBGLYK010000165.1, forward strand.
CAACGCCTATGCTCACCGCACCGACGAGGCCATGACCCTGGCCAAGGCGCGCCGTGCGGCAGTTACCGATATCGCCCGTACCCTGCGCAACATCCGCAGCGACTACGACAACCTGGAACACCAGCTGGCGCTGTTCAACCGCGAGATCAACAAGCGCCAGGTGTCGAACCTGCAGAGCTTCCGCATCGTGCTGGCGCCGAACAAGGACGCGCTCAAGCACATCGACCAGATCATCCACAGCGCCGGCCAGTACGAAGAAGGCGAGAATCTCTCGGTCTTCGACCTGACCCAGAGCGCCGAGCAGGATGCGAAGAACGAGGAAGCCAAGGACTACCTGTCGCGCCTGGTGGCGGCGAACAACAACCAGCTGGGCCTGAAGGACCTGTTCGAGCTGGCGTTCGAGATCACCAAGATGGGTGGCCAGCCGATCATGCACACCGACATCGACGGTGCGGCATCCAACGGCACCACCATGACTATCAAGGCGCTGACCAACATGTACCTGTTGCTGCACCTGATGGACCGCGAGCAGGCCGGCCGCATTCGCCTGCCCTACTACCTCGACGAGGCAGCGGACATCGACGAACGCAACCAGTCGGCGCTGCTGGAGACCAGCCTGCAGCTGGGCTTCGTGCCGATCCTGGCGAGCGTGAAGCCGCAGGTCTCGGCCCAGGTGGCTATCGACCTGGAAGGCGGCAGCGGCCCCAACGGTATCTACATCGACGAAGCGGACTGGAAGTACATTCGCCGTCGCACTCTCGATAATGGGGGCGAAAAGCCTGCGCACAACGATGTGGAAGCCAGCGCCGAGCCGGCGTGATGCTCCTGCAGCGATGAAGAAAAAGCCCCGCGATGCGGGGCTTTTTCCTGTGGGCTCTTCGTAGGAGAGAGCTTGCTCGCGAACGGATTCCTGCTGGCCTTCGCTGTCATGCCGTTCGCGAGCAAGCTCGCTCCTACAAGGGAATCCGCTCGTGCCTCTGAAATGAAAAAGGGCCGCATCTTTCGCGGCCCTTTTCCTCGTCGACGCTAATTCATTGCGCCTTGCCCAGCGGAATCTTCGGCGCCCAGTCCAGCCACTCGTCGTTGGCCTCGTCGAACAGCGCGAAGGTCTGTCCTGACTTGGCCGGCGAGCCCATCTCGGCATTGTTCGGCGTGGCGAAGGCTACGCCCCCGGCGAGGATGGTCTCCATCGACTCGGTCCGCACCTTCACCCCCTTGAACAGGCCGGCATCCACCCCGAACCCGCTGGTATTCCAGAACCGGCTACCGGTGCGCACCAGCGCGGCGTAGCGCGGCTCGATGAGGATGTGGATCAACACGCGGTCAGCCGTTTCACCCAGCTCGAAGGACGTCACCTTGCCTACCTGTACCTCGCGGTAGGTCACCGGCACACCGGTCTTGAGCGAGCCACGACGCGCGGCGCTGAGGGTCAGGCGCAGGCCGTCGGCATCCAGCAGGCGGTTCGGCTCGCCCCCCAGCAGGCTGAAGCTGGTCTGCTCCTGGCTGGGCTTGGGCGCCGGCAGCACCTCGATGTATTGGCCGCTGACAATGGTGCCGAGGTTGCTGACGCCGGACAGCCCAACCTGCGGTCCCACCACCCAGAACCGGCTTCCCTGGCGAGCGATGCGGTCTGCCCCACGGGTAAGGCGCGCCTTCAGTTGCACGCTCTGGAGGTCCTTGCTCAGCTCCACCTGCTCCACGCGGCCAACTTCCAGGCCCTTGTAGCGCAGGACGGTGCCCTCTTTGAGGCCGTCGGCAGTGTCGGCACGCAGCTCGATCATCTGGCCCTTCAGGTGGGCATCGTCCTCGCTGTCGAAGAGGGCGAAGCGACGCACCTTGGTGATCGGCGGCGCCTTCGGGTCGGGTGTATCGAAGGCGATGCCGCCGGCCAGCAGGGTCTGCAGCGACTCACTCTTCAGCTTGATCCCGTCCAACCCGCCGCTGATGGTGACGCCGCTGATATTCCAGAAGCGCGAGGAGGTGTTCACCAGCTTGGCGTATTCCGGCTCGATGTGGACACCGATGACCAGCCGCGTCGGATCGCGCCGGGACAACTGGTAGCTCTGCACGCTGCCCACTTTCATCTGGCGATAGAGAATCGGCGTGCCGACTTCCAGCGAGCCCAGCTGGTCCGTGGTCAGCACCAGATGCAGACCGGGGGAATCGAGGTTGAGCGGCGGGGCTTTCGGGCGGATGACGAAGTCACGAGTCGGCTCACCATCGCTGGCGAAGCGCACGTTGAGGTAGTTGCCCTTCACCAGAGCTTCAAGACCGGTGATACCAGCCAGCGAGATGCTCGGCTTGACCATCCAGAACTCGGTCTTGCTGTTGAGGAACTCCTCGGTGCGTGGGTCCATGGACAGGGTGGCAGTGGCGCCGTTGAAGTCCTTGTCCATGTCGATGCTCTTCACCGTGCCGACCTCGACGCCGTTGTACATCACCGGCGTACTGCCGGGAGTCAGGCCGCTGACGTCACTGACCTTCACCTTCACCGCGAGCCCTGCCTGGGCGGCATCGAAGTCCTCATAAAGGCGGAAGGGCTTGGTGGGATCGGTGGGCGGGCTGTCCGCATAGTTCTCCGGCGTCGCAAAGGCGATACCGCCGGCGGCGATGCTCGCCAGGGATTCGGTGCGCAGCTTGAGACCGCTCAGGCTGCCGGACAGGGTGATGCCGCTGGCGTTCCAGAATCGCGTGTGCTTGCGCACCAGGTTCGCGTAGGCCGGCTCGATGTGGATCTTCACCTCGATGGTCTTCTGGTCCTCGGCCAACTGGTAGCTCTTCACCTGGCCGACCTGGATCTGCCGGTAATAGATCGGGCTGCCCTGCTCCAGGGAACCCAGCCGATCAGCCTTCAGTGTCAGGTGCAGGCCAGGCAGGCTGTCGGAAAGCGGTGGCGGCTCCTTCAGCGCGACGAAATCCTTCTGCTGTTCGCCCTTCACCGGATCGATGGCGATGTAGTTACCGGAAACCAGCGTCTCCAGACCGGTGACACCCGCGATGGAAACCCTCGGCTTGACCAGCCAGAAGCGCGTGCTCTTGCTCAGGTATTCTCCGGCCTCCTTGCGCATTTCCACGACGGCGATCACGCCCAGGGTCGGCTTGTTGACGTGCATGTCCACGACCTTGCCGACGCCGATGCCCTTGAAGATCACTTCGGTCTTGTTGGCCTGGATGCCCTCGCCGCTTTCGAACTGGATCTGGATCATGATTCCCGCCTGGTCGTAGGCACGCCACGCAAGCCAGGCTCCGATCGCCAGCGCGATCAGCGGGAGAATCCAGATAGCCGACCAGTTCGTGGTCTTGCGCATCTTCGGTGTGGGGAGGTCACTCATCGTCGTCTTCCGCGTCCGTGTTATCCCAGATCAGCCGGGGATCGAAAGTCACTGCGGCCAGCATGGTGAGGACCACCACGCTGGCAAAGGCGGCCGCACCGAGATTTGCCTCGATGCTGGCCAGGTTTCCGAAGCTCACCAGCGTCACCAGGATCGCGATGACGAAGATGTCGAGCATCGACCAGCGGCCGATCCACTCGATGAAGCGATACATCACATTGCGCTGCAGCGCGGAAAGCGGCTGACGCCGCTGCACCGAATAGAGCAGCAGAGCAATGCCCACCAGCTTGAATGTGGGCACCAGAATACTGGCGATGAACACCACGGCGGCGATAGGCACCATGTCCGCATTGATCAGCTCGACCACGCCTTCCATGATCGTCGCCGGCATGCCATTGCCGAGGAAGTTCACCGTCATGATCGGCAACAGGTTGGCAGGGATGTAAAGGATCGCGGCGGTGATCAGCAACGCCCAGGTGCGGACGATGCTATTGGGCCGGCGGTCATGCACCACCGCCCCACAACGACTGCAATGGGTCTCGCCGTCCTCTGCCCGGCGGTTGAGCTGGTGACATTCGCCACAGACCAGGATGCCCGCATCAATGGCTCGCATCGTGGAATTCCCCCGACAGTTCGCTCCAGACCTGGTGGTGGGACATGGTGACTTCCAGCCAGACCTGCGTGAACAGCAGGCCAACGAAGCACGCCAGGCCGACGCTCACATGCAGCTCTGCCATGCCGATCAGTTTGACGATGGAAACGAGGATGCCCATCAGGTACACCTCGAGCATTCCCCACTCACGCAGGTGCTGGTAGCCGCGCAGCAGCAACATGCCCTGGTCGCGCAACGCCGGGTAGCGGATGGAGACCAGCACGAACAGCTGGCAGAGCAGCTTGGCCAGTGGGATGACCATGCTGCAGAGGAAGACCAGGAAGGCGACGCCCGCCATATTCGAGTGATACAGGCCCACGACACCACTCCAGACCGTATCCATGCTGGTCTGCCCCAGGATGGTGATGTGCATGATCGGCAGGAAGTTCGCCGGGATGTACAGGATCAGCGCCGTCAACACCAACGCCAGCGCACGGCGGACCATATGGGGGCGGTGGATTTCCAGCTCATATCCGCAGCGCGGGCAAACGGAGCGGTGCCCGAGGGAAACGGGCTCGCGGCGCATCAGCAGGTCGCACTCGTGGCAAGCCGTCAGCTCTTCCAGAGGCAGGTCCTGCAAGGCGTGTCCTTCGATGTGGGGCATGTAGGAACTCAAGGAAAATTTGAAGCTATTGTAGACGACGCAACCGCCTGTCCGGTGCCCGGACACCGCCTCGAATTTCATGGAGAACCGCGGCTGCAAAAATAGCGCGCGCAAAAGCAAAACCCCCGGCCAGCGAAGCTGACCAGGGGTCTTGGGATAGGAGCTTGACGATGACCTACTCTCACATGGAGAAACTCCACACTACCATCGGCGA
>NZ_JBGLYK010000166.1:0-13189 GCF_047304025.1 Pseudomonas sp. Pseusp97
GGCGGCTTATCGCGGTGTCCCCCCGCTCCACCCTTTATCCCCGCGCCGCGCGCGCCCCGGCGCTCGCTGGGCGAAAAACCGCCCACTTCTAATGCCGCCGCAATGGCGGATAACGCCTGAGGCGTTATTCGCCCTACGCCACGTCCAGACGGGGTAAGGTTCGCGAGCAAGCTCGCTCCTACAAGATTCAGCCCACAGCGCTCTATCGGGTTACTTGAAATCCCACTGCATCTGAGCCGGGATGCTGACATCCCGCGAGGACTGCACGCACACGTCCACGTAGTCGGTGAAGCGCGGCGGCGCGGCGATCCCTTCGTCCAGCAGGCGCTGGTTGTCGAACAGGTAGTTGAGGTCGGCAAAGCCGCTGTACAGCCGCAGCGCGCGCAGCACCAGCCGGGGGTTGGCCTTGCCGATGCGGCTCTCGAAACTGCCGGCCAGCTCGCGCAGGTCCTCGCTGCTGACCTTGCGATAACGCTCGCCCACCGGTTCCTCGCCACGAGCGTCGGCATAGGCGCGATCGATCTCGCCGAAGGTGCAGGCCGAACCGTGGCCGGCGGAGATGTGATAGAGGCTGTGGTTCAGCGTCGGTTTCAGCGCCAGGGCCACCAGCGCCTCGGCGCAGTAGTCCACCGGAATCACGTCGATCTGCTCGTCCAGGCCGCAGGTGAAGCTCTCTAGGGCGAAGCCCATGCGGAACACCCAGAAGATGCTCCCCGAGGCGCGGCAGCCCAGTTCGCGGTGCCCGACCACGATGGAGGGGCGCGCCACCACCAGCGGAAGACCCGGCAGTTCCTCGCGCATGCGTCTTTCGATCTCGGCCTTGGACGCGGTGTAGTCCACCAGTTGCTCTTCGCTGTCGGGGAAGTCCCAGGATTCGCGCACCGGCGACTCGCGCTGCGGCCCACAGCACATGGCCGTCCCCACATGGAGGAAGCGCTTGAGGTTGCGCGACTGGCTGAGCAGCCGGGCGAAGGCGAAGGTGCCTTCGACATTCACCGGCCAGATGCTCGGGTTCTTCGAGAACGAGGCCACCGCCGCGCAGTTGATCACCTGCTCCACGCGCATCAGGCGGGCACGCTCGCCCTTCATCCAGGCGGTGTCCAGCAGGTCGCCGCAGAGGATCTGGCCCTCCTGGAGGGCTTCCAGCGCCGTCTCCGGCACGCCGTGCAGGCGCAGGTTGTCGCGCAGCCGCTCCAGGCCCTGCTCAGGGGATTCGGCGCGGACCAGGAACAGCAGCGCCGGGCCGTGGCCTTCGGAGATCAGGTGGGCAGCGACGGAGCCGCCGAGGAAGCCGGTGGCGCCGGTCAGCAGCAGGCTGTGCGCGGCGCCGGGGGAATAGCGGAGGGGTTGGGTGGCAATGCGTTCAGCGTAATGGGGGTTCATGGCAGCTTTCGGCCTGTCCTCTGGTGGCGGGGCGTCGACTGCGGGGCGTCGACGCTGGCGAGGATAGGAAGCCCTGCCTTAAGGCCCGATTAGCGCAATAGGAAAGCTCCGATGCAGGCGGCGGCACTTTCCAGGTGTTCCTCGTGGGTCAGCCCGGAAGCCTTGAGCGGCTTGAGATCGTGGTCGGCAGCGGCGAGCCAGTGCAGCTCGATCGACGGGGACAGCGAATAGCCCTCCACCGTGGGGCGATCGCCCAGCGCATCGCGTTCGCCCTGCACGATCAGTGTCGGCGCCTGCAGATCGGCGAGGTGGGCGACGCGCGGCTTCTCCGGCTTGCCGGCGGCGTAGAACGGGTAGCCCAGACAGACCAGCGCGTCAGCGCCCAGTTCGTCCGCCAGCAGGCTGGCCATCCGCCCGCCCATGGACTTGCCGCCGATCGCCAACCTGCCCGGCACCTCGGCGCGCACCTGCGCGTAAACCTGCCGCCAACATCCGAGCAACTGCTTCTGCGGACTTGGCGGGCGGCGCTTTCCGTCCTCCCGGCGCATAGCCATATAGGGGAACTCGAAGCGCACCACGGCGATACCCCTTTCGGCTAGTCGCGCGGCGATGGCGTCCATGAACGGGCTGTCCATCGGCGCGCCCGCCCCATGGGCGAGAAGCAGCGTCGCTGACAGCTCGCCCTGTGCCGGGTTCCGCAGCAGCGACAAAGGACCGCAGGCGCCCGCGACAGGGGTCTCAGGTGCCAATTGATCCGAATCAATATTCCCAGGGGTGCCTTTATCCATCCTTCACTCCGCTAATTCCGAATTAGTACCTATCCCAAGGGGGAGGGGCGGCATACGCCGTAAGCCGTAAAAAACCTTGCCGGGATGGGCATAGCCCATAACCGTGGATGGAAGCCCATAAATGAGCACAACCAATCAGACCGCTTATAACTATAAGGTGGTCCGCCAGTTCGCCATTATGACAGTGGTATGGGGTATCGTCGGCATGGCCGTCGGTGTCCTGATCGCCGCTCAACTGGTGTGGCCGGACCTTAACCTCGGCTTACCGTGGACGAGCTTCGGCCGCCTGCGTCCGCTGCATACCAACGCGGTGATCTTCGCCTTCGGCGGCTGCGCACTGTTCGCCACCAGCTACTACTCGGTGCAGCGCACCTGCCAGACCCGCCTGTTCGCTGGCCCGCTCGCTTCCTTCACCTTCTGGGGCTGGCAGCTGGTGATCCTGTGCGCGGCCATCACCCTGCCGCTGGGCATGACCTCCTCCAAGGAGTACGCCGAGCTGGAGTGGCCGATCGACATCCTGATCACCATCGTCTGGGTTTCCTACGCCATCGTCTTCTTCGGCACGCTGATGAAGCGCAAGACCAAGCACATCTATGTGGGCAACTGGTTCTTCGGCGGCTTCATCCTGACCGTGGCGATCCTGCACGTGGTCAACAACCTGGAAATCCCGGTCAGCCTGACCAAGTCCTACTCGCTGTATTCCGGCGCCACCGACGCGATGATCCAGTGGTGGTACGGCCACAACGCCGTGGGCTTCTTCCTCACCGCCGGCTTCCTGGGAATGATGTACTACTTCGTTCCGAAACAGGCCGAGCGCCCGGTCTACTCCTATCGCCTGTCCATCGTGCACTTCTGGGCACTGATCGCCGTATACATCTGGGCCGGTCCGCACCACCTGCACTACACCGCGCTGCCGGACTGGGCGCAGTCCCTGGGCATGGTGATGTCGCTGATCCTGCTGGCTCCGAGCTGGGGCGGCATGATCAACGGCATGATGACCCTCTCCGGCGCCTGGCATAAGCTGCGCACCGACCCGATCCTGCGCTTCCTGGTGGTATCCCTGGCCTTCTACGGCATGTCCACCTTCGAAGGCCCGATGATGGCCATCAAGACCGTCAACGCCCTCTCCCACTACACCGACTGGACCATCGGCCACGTACACGCCGGCGCCCTGGGATGGGTAGCGATGGTGTCGATCGGCTCTCTCTACCACATGATCCCGAAAGTCTTCGGTCGCGAGCAGATGCACAGCGTGGGCCTGATCAACACCCACTTCTGGCTGGCCACCATCGGCACCGTTCTGTACATCGCTTCCATGTGGGTCAACGGCATCACCCAGGGCCTGATGTGGCGCGCCGTGAACGCCGACGGCACCCTCACCTACTCGTTCGTCGAAGCCCTGGCCGCCGGCCACCCGGGCTTCATCGTGCGGATGATCGGTGGTGCCATCTTCCTGCTGGGCATGCTGGTCATGGCCTACAACGTCTGGCGCACCGTCGCTGCGGCCAAGCCGGCTGAAATGCAAGCCGCGGCGCAGATGGCCTGAGGAGACCGACATGAAACACGAAGTACTCGAGAAAAACGTCGGCCTGCTGGCCCTGTGCATGGCCGTCGCCGTCAGCATCGGCGGCCTGACCCAGATCGTTCCGCTGTTCTTCCAGGACGTCACCAACACCCCGGTGGAAGGCATGAAGCCCTACACCGCGCTGCAACTGGAAGGCCGTGACGTGTACATCCGCGAAGGCTGCGTGGGCTGCCACTCGCAGATGATCCGCCCGTTCCGCGCCGAGACCGAGCGCTACGGCCACTACTCCGTCGCCGGCGAAAGCGTCTGGGATCACCCGTTCCTGTGGGGTTCCAAGCGTACCGGTCCGGACCTGGCCCGCGTCGGCGGCCGCTACTCGGACGACTGGCACCGCGCGCACCTGTACAACCCGCGCAACGTGGTGCCGGAGTCGAAGATGCCCGCCTACCCCTGGCTGGTCGAGAACAAGCTCGACGGCAAGGACACGGCGAAGAAACTGGAAGTGATGCGTGTCATGGGCGTGCCCTACACGGACGACGACATCGCTGGCGCCAGCGATTCCGTCAAAGGCAAGACCGAAATGGACGCGGTGGTCGCGTACCTGCAGGTCCTCGGCACCTCCATCAAGAACAAGCGGTGACAGCATGGATATCGGGACCATTCGCGGCCTCGGCACCGTCATCGTGATGGTGGCCTTCGTCGGCGTACTGCTCTGGGCTTACGGCGGCAAACGCAAGGAGCGCTTCGACGAAGACGCGCTGCTGCCCTTCGCGGATGACCCGGTTGCCAAGCGTCACGCTGAGCAAGAGCAAGCTTCTAGGAGCAACAACGCATGACTACCTTCTGGAGTCTGTACATCACCGTTCTAACAGTCGGCTCGCTGATCGCCCTGCTGTGGCTGGTATTCGCCACCCGCAGCGGGCAGTCCTCGAACACCACCGACCAGACCATGGGCCACGCCTTCGACGGCATCGAGGAGTACGACAACCCGCTGCCCAAGTGGTGGTTCATGTTGTTCGTCGGCACCATCGTCTTCGCCGCCGGCTACCTGGTCCTCTACCCGGGCCTGGGCAACTGGAAAGGTATCCTGCCGGGCTATGAAGGCGGCTGGACCCAGGACAAACAATGGGAGCGCGAGGAAGCCCTGGCCAAGGAAAAATATGGCCCGATCTTCGCCAGATACGCTGCCATGCCCGTGGAAGAAATCGCGAAAGACCCGCAAGCCATGAAAATGGGCGAGCGCCTCTTCGCCACCTACTGCTCCATCTGCCACGGCTCGGACGCCAAGGGCGCCCAGGGTTTCCCGAACCTGACCGACAGCGACTGGCGCTGGGGCGGTACCGCCCAGGACATCGAGACCACCATCCTCGGTGGCCGCCATGCCGCGATGCCGGCCTGGGGTGAAGTGCTGGGCGAGAAGGGCGTGCAGGACGTCGCAGCCTTCGTCACCGCCAACCTGGACGGCCGCAAGCTGCCCGAGGGCGTGACCGCGGAAAACGTCGACAACGGCGGCAAGCTGTTCGCCACCACCTGCGTCGCCTGCCACGGCCCCGAGGGCAAGGGCAACCCGCTGATGGGCGCTCCCGACCTGACCCACCCGGGCGCCTTCATCTACGGCTCCAGCTACGCGCAACTGCAGCAGACCATCCGTCACGGCCGCCAGGGCCAGATGCCGGCGCAGGAGCAGTACCTGGGCAAAGACAAAGTGCACATTCTCGCCGGTTACATCTACAACATTTCCGGCCAGGCGAAGTAAACTCCCGCCCCCAACTCGCGCCCGGTAAAATGGGCGCGAGTTTCTCAACCCCGCAATATCGCGACGAAGTGTCGCACCCTGTCTATCTCCCCTTCTTCACACCCTCCCCGTTCGCGTCTAAGCTCATTTCCATTCGCAAACCTGCAATACGACTAACCTGACCCACTTCCCAGGTTGGTACGAGCGAGCCGAAACGTGCGTCAAACCGGGGCGCAAGGCGCTCTGAAGCAGGCGTGAAACCGGCACCGCACCAAGGCCCGGCGCGTTGCAATGGCCACCTGCTTTCTCCATACTTGCCGCCGTTTTTTTGTCCATAAAATCCAAAAACCGTGGAACCTTAGAATGAGCACAGCAATCAGTCCGACTGCTTATAACTATAAGGTCGTCCGCCAGTTCGCCATCATGACGGTGGTCTGGGGGATACTTGGAATGGGGCTCGGTGTTTACATCGCCTCACAGTTGGTTTGGCCCCAGTTGAACCTGGCCCTGCCCTGGACCAGTTTCGGCCGCCTCCGTCCGCTGCACACCAACCTGGTGATCTTCGCCTTCGGCGGCTGTGCTCTCTTCGCGACTTCCTACTACGTCGTACAGCGCACCTGTCAGACTCGCCTGATTTCTGACAGCCTCGCCGCCTTCACCTTCTGGGGTTGGCAAGCGGTGATCGTGCTGGCCGGCATCACCCTGCCGCTGGGCTACACCTCCTCCAAGGAGTACGCCGAGCTGGAATGGCCGATCGACATCCTCCTGGCCATCGTCTGGGTCACCTACGCCGTGGTGTTCTTCGGCACCGTCGTCAAGCGCCAGACCAAGCACATCTACGTGGGCAACTGGTTCTATGGCGCCTTCATCCTCGTCACCGCCATGCTGCACATCGTCAACAGCGCAGAGCTGCCGGTGACCTGGTTCAAGTCCTACTCGGTCTACGCCGGCGCCACCGACGCGATGATCCAGTGGTGGTACGGCCACAACGCCGTGGGCTTCTTCCTGACCACCGGCTTCCTGGGGATGATGTACTACTTCGTGCCTAAGCAGGCCGAGCGTCCGATCTACTCCTACCGCCTGTCCATCGTGCACTTCTGGGCGCTGATCACCCTGTACATCTGGGCCGGCCCGCACCACCTGCACTACACTGCCCTGCCGGACTGGGCCCAGTCCCTGGGCATGGTGATGTCCCTGATCCTCCTGGCTCCGAGCTGGGGTGGCATGATCAACGGCATGATGACCCTATCGGGCGCCTGGCATAAGCTGCGCACCGACCCGATCCTGCGCTTCCTGGTGGTTTCCCTGGCCTTCTACGGCATGTCCACCTTCGAAGGCCCGATGATGGCCATCAAGACCGTCAACTCCCTGTCCCACTACACCGACTGGACCATCGGCCACGTACACGCCGGCGCTCTGGGCTGGGTGGCGATGATCTCCATCGGCTCCCTCTACCACCTGATCCCGAAGGTCTTCGGCCGCGAGCAGATGCACAGCGTGGGCCTGATCAACGCACACTTCTGGCTGGCTACCATCGGTACCGTGCTGTACATCGCCTCCATGTGGGTCAACGGCATCACCCAGGGTCTGATGTGGCGTGCGATCAACGCCGACGGCACCCTCACCTACTCCTTCGTGGAAGCCCTGCAGGCCAGCCACCCGGGCTTCATCGTCCGTGCGCTGGGCGGCGCGTTCTTCGCCTCCGGCATGCTGCTGATGGCCTACAACACCTTCCGTACTGTGCGTGGCTTCAAACTGGCTGACGCCGATGCCGCTGCCCAGATCCCCGCTGTAGGAGCTCACTGATGAAGCACGAAGTAGTCGAGAAGAACATCGGCCTTCTGGCCTTCTTCATGGTCATTGCGGTGAGCATCGGCGGTCTGACCCAGATCGTTCCGCTGTTCTTCCAGGACGTGACCAACAAGCCGGTCGAAGGCATGAAGCCGCGCACCGCGCTGGAGCTGGAAGGCCGTGACATCTACATCCGTGAAGGCTGCGTAGGCTGCCACTCGCAGATGGTCCGTCCGTTCCGCGCCGAGACCGAGCGCTACGGCCACTACTCCGTCGCCGGCGAAAGCGTCTGGGACCACCCGTTCCTGTGGGGTTCCAAGCGTACCGGTCCGGACCTGGCCCGCGTCGGCGGCCGCTACTCGGACGACTGGCACCGCGCGCACCTGTACAACCCGCGCAACGTGGTGCCGGAATCGAAGATGCCCTCCTACCCCTGGCTGGTGGAGAACAAGCTCGACGGCAAGGACACGGCGAAGAAAATGGAAGCCCTGCGTACGCTGGGCGTGCCCTACACCGACGAAAACATCGCCGGTGCCCGTGACGCCGTCAAAGGCAAGTCCGAGATGGACGCTGTCGTCGCCTACCTGCAAGGCCTCGGCACCATCATCAAGAGCAAACGGTGACTGTGATGGATATCGGAACCATTCGTGGAATCGGCACAGTCGTAGTCATGGTCGCCTTCATCGGCGTCCTGCTCTGGGCCTATGGCGGCAAACGCAAGGAGCGCTTCGACGAAGACGCCATGCTGCCCTTCGCGGATGACCCGGTTGCCAAAAAGCACGTCGAGCAAGAGCAAGCTTCTAGGAGCAACAAAGAATGACAACCTTCTGGAGTCTGTACGTCACCGTACTTACCCTGGGCACCATCTTCGCCCTGGCGTGGCTGCTGTTCGCCACTCGTCGCGGTCAGCGCAGCGAAGCCACCGACGAAACCGTCGGCCATGCCTTCGACGGCATCGAGGAATATGACAACCCGCTGCCGAAGTGGTGGTTCATGCTGTTCGTGGCCACCTTCATCTTCGCCCTCGCCTACCTGGCCCTGTATCCGGGCCTGGGCAACTGGAAGGGCCTGCTGCCGGGCTACCAGGACAAGGCCGAATTCGCCAACGGCGAAAAAGGCTGGACCGGTGTGCACCAGTGGGAAAAGGAGATGGCCAAGGCCGACGAGAAGTACGGCCCGCTGTACGCCAAGTTCGGCGCCATGCCGATCGAAGACGTGGCCAAGGACGAGCAGGCCCTGAAAATGGGTAACCGCCTGTTCGCCTCCAACTGCTCCGTCTGCCACGGTTCCGACGCCAAGGGTGCCCACGGCTTCCCGAACCTGACCGACGCCGACTGGCGCTGGGGTGGCGAGCCGAAGGACATCATCGCCACCATCGAAGGCGGTCGCCACGCGGCCATGCCGGCCTGGGGCGAAGTCATCGGCGACCAGGGCGTTCACGACGTCGCTGCCTTCGTCACCACCAAGCTGGACGGCCGCAAGCTGCCCGAAGGCGTGACCGACGAGCAGGTCGCCAACGGCCAGAAAATCTTCGCCACCAACTGCGTGGCCTGCCACGGCGCTGAAGGCAAGGGCACCGCTGCCATGGGCGCACCGAACCTGACCCACCCGGCGGCGTTCATCTACGGCTCGAGCTTCGCCCAGCTGCAGCAGACCATCCGCTACGGCCGTCAGGGCCAGATGCCGGCTCAGCTGGAGCGTCTGGGCAAAGACCAGGTTCACCTGCTCGCTGCCTACGTGTATAGCCTTTCCCACGGCGAAGGTGAGAAGAGCGCGGAATAATCCCACTCTCTCCTACACCTAAAGCGACACCCTGCGGCGCCGGTTTCTACACCGGCGCCGCTCTATTTCTGGGTCCATAATTCCTTGCGCGACCAAGTGTCGCACGGTTGCAACACCCACCACGCCGTATCATTGTTAGGCGTGCAAGCATATTTCTGACCCTCTCGGCATGTATCGACAGGGCGCCCTCCCGCTGCCGTGGAATGCACTGATGAGCAAACAGATTCCGGTCCAGGACGTCACTCCGCCCACCAAGGGCAAGAGTGAAAGCGTCGACCTTTATGCCTCCCGGGAAAAGATCTACACCCGAGCCTTTACCGGGTTCTTCCGCAACCTCCGCATGGCCGGGGGCGCCCTCCTCTTCCTTCTCTACTTCGGTACCGTGTGGCTGACCTGGAACGGTCGCCAGGCGGTCCTCTGGGACCTCCCCGAGCGCAAGTTCTACATCTTCGGCGCGACCTTCTGGCCGCAGGACTTCATCCTGCTGTCCGGCCTGCTGATCATCAGCGCGTTCGGGCTGTTCTTCATCACCGTGTTCGCCGGCCGCGTCTGGTGCGGCTACACCTGCCCGCAGAGCGTCTGGACCTGGATCTTCATGTGGTGCGAAAAGGTCACCGAGGGTGACCGCAACCAGCGCATGAAGCTCGACAAGGCTTCCATGAGCGGCAACAAGCTGCTGCGCAAGATCGCCAAGCACAGCCTCTGGCTGCTGATCGGCCTGGTCACCGGCCTGACCTTCGTCGGCTACTTCGCCCCGATCCGCGAACTGCTCAGCGACCTGGTCACCGGCCAGGCGGACGGCTGGGCGTACTTCTGGGTCGGCTTCTTCACCCTCGCCACCTACGGCAACGCCGGCTGGCTGCGCGAGCAGGTGTGCATCTACATGTGCCCCTACGCGCGCTTCCAGAGCGTGATGTTCGACAAGGACACCCTGATCGTCTCCTACGATCCGCGCCGCGGCGAGAAGCGCGGCCCGCGCAAGAAATCCCTGGACTACAAGGCCCAGGGCCTGGGCGATTGCATCGACTGCACCATGTGCGTACAGGTCTGCCCGACCGGCATCGACATCCGCGACGGCCTGCAGATCGAGTGCATCGGCTGCGCCGCGTGCATCGACGCCTGCGACAGCATCATGGACAAGATGAACTACCCGCGCGGGCTGATCAGCTACACCACCGAACACAACCTGTCCGGGCAGAAGACCCATCTGGTTCGGCCGCGCCTGATCGGTTACGCCATCGCCCTGTGCATCATGATCGGCCTGCTGATCACCGCCATCATCCTGCGTCCGCTGGTCGGTTTCGACGTCAGCAAGGACCGCGTGCTCTACCGCGAGAACGCCGAGGGGCGCATCGAGAACGTGTACAGCCTGAAGGTCATGAACAAGGACCAGAAGGACCACACCTACGTGCTCAGCGCCAAGGGCATGGACGGCCTGATCCTGGAAGGCAGGAAGGAAATCTCGGTCGCGGCCGGGGACATCTTCACTATGCCGGTGGAACTGTCCATCGACCCGGAGAAGCTGCCCTCCACCACCAACGAGATCAGTTTCACCATCCAGTCGGTGGACGACCCGTCCATCAGCAAGGAATCCAGCAGCCGCTTCATCGGCCCGCGCGTTCGTTGAACCGCCGCTGAACCAATTGGCACCCCATGTTGCGCATGGGGTGCCAGTGCCGGGCGAAGCACGTAGAATTTGCCCGCCCCTTCACCGGGCAGCGCCAGCGCGGCGTTGCCAGCGAGAGAACTCAAGACCATGCAATCGGCCATGAAAACGCCCGTGGAACCCTGGTACAAGCACCTCTGGCCCTGGATCATCATCGCCATGCTGGCCACCTCGATCGCCCTCAGCCTGACGATGGTCAACATCGCCGTGAACAACCAGGACTCCCTGGTCAGCGACAACTATTACGAAGCCGGCAAGGGCATCAACCGCTCCCTGGATCGCGAGCACCTCGCCCAGCAGCTCAAGCTGCGCGCGAAGATCAGCTTCGACGAGCTGACCGGCGAAGTGGACCTGCGCCTCACCGGCGACAGCCGCCCGGCAACGCTCACCCTGAACCTGCTCTCCCCTACCCTGGAATCCCAGGACAAGCATCTGCAGCTGCGCGCGGCTCCCGCTGAGCCGGGTCGCTACACCGCCAGCCTGGACGCCGCCGTGAAGGGTCGCCGTTTCGTCGAGCTGCTTGGCGAGGAAAACGGCCGGACCTGGCGTCTGTTCGAGGAAGAAAAAGTCGCCCCCGGCGCCTCTTTCGACCTCGGCGACGAGCCCCTCAGCGGAGATGAAGCCGAGCGCCCATGAGCGCCCCGCTGCTCTGTTACCACTGCGCGCTGCCGGTCCCGCCCGGCAGCCGCTTCGTTGCTCCCGTCCTGGGCGAAACCCGCGAATTCTGCTGCCCCGGCTGCCAGGCCGTGGCCGAGGCAATCGTCGCCGGCGGCCTGGAAGGCTATTACCGCCACCGCACCGAAGCTGCGCCCAACCCTGACGCCCTTCCCGAACAACTCGCCGATGAGCTGAAGCTGTTCGACCGCCCCGATGTGCAGCGGCCCTTCGTCCAGCACCAGGGCGAACTGGCCGAGACCACGCTGATCATGGAGGGGATCAGCTGCGCCGCCTGCGGCTGGCTGATCGAGAAGCACCTCAAGGGCCTGCCGGCCGTCGCCGAGGCCGGCCTCAACCTGTCCAACCACCGGCTGCATGTCCGCTGGTCGGACAGCGATCTGCCGCTGAGCGAGTTGCTCGCCGAACTGCGCAGGATCGGCTACGCAGCCCACCCCTTCCAGCCGGACCGCGCCGCCGAACAGTTGCACCAGGAGAACCGCAAATCCCTGCGCCAGCTGGGCGTCGCCGGCCTGCTGTGGTTCCAGGCGATGATGGCGACCATGGCCACCTGGCCGGAATTCAACATCGACCTGAGCCCGGAGCTGCACGAGATCCTGCGCTGGGTGGCGATGTTCCTCACCACGCCTATCGTCTTCTACTCCTGCCAGCCGTTCTTCCGCGGCGCCCTGCGCGACCTGCGCACCCGCCACCTGACCATGGACGTCTCGGTGTCCCTGGCCATTGGCGGGGCCTACCTGGCCGGCATCTGGACCGCCGTCACCGGTCACGGCGACCTGTACTTCGACGCCGTGGGCATGTTCGCCCTGTTCCTGCTGGCCGGCCGCTACCTGGAACGCCGCGCCCGCGAACGCACTGCCGCCGCCACCGCGCAGCTGGTCAACCTGCTGCCCGCCTCCTGCCTGCGCCTGGACGACAGTGGCCAGAGCAGTCGTGTACTGCTCAGCGAGCTGAACCTCGGTGACCGAGTGCTGGTGCAGCCCGGCGCGGTGATCCCGGCGGACGGCCTGATCCTCGACGGCCAATCCAGCGTCGACGAATCCCTGCTCACCGGCGAATACCTGCCGCAGCCGCGCCAGAGCGGCGACAGCGTCACCGGCGGCACCCTCAACGTCGAAGGCCCGCTGTCCGTGCAGGTCAAGGCGCTGGGCGGCGACAGCCGGCTATCGGCCATCGTCCGCCTGCTCGAACGCGCCCAGTCGGACAAACCGCGCCTCGCCGAACTCGCCGACAAGGCCGCACAGTGGTTCCTCATCGCCCTGCTGGTGCTCGCCGCCGTGGTCGGCCTGTTCTGGTGGCAGCACGACGCCTCCCGCGCCTTCTGGGTGGTGCTGGCGATGCTGGTGGCGACCTGCCCCTGCGCATTGTCACTGGCAACCCCGACTGCGCTGACCGCCGCCACCGGGAGCCTGCACAAGCTCGGCCTGCTGGTGACCCGCGGCCACGTGCTGGAAGGCCTGAACCACATCGACACAGTGATCTTCGACAAGACCGGCACCCTCACCGAAGGCCGTCTGACGCTGCGCGCGGTCCGTCCGCTGGGTTCGCTGGACAGCGACGCCTGCCTGGCCCTGGCCGCCGCGCTGGAAAACCGCTCCGAACATCCCATCGCCCGCGCCTTCGGCCGCGCGCCGCAGCCCGCCGAGAATGTCGAGAGCCATCCCGGCCTGGGTCTGGAAGGCCGCGTCGGCGAACGCCGCCTGCGCATTGGCGAGCCCTCGTTCGTCTGCGCGCTGAGCGGCAGCGAAGCGCCCCGGCACCCGCAGGAGCCGGGTCAGTGGTTGCTGCTGGGTGACGAGAGCGGCGCCCTCGCCTGGCTGGTGCTGGACGACCGCATCCGCGAG
>NZ_JBGLYK010000167.1:0-13158 GCF_047304025.1 Pseudomonas sp. Pseusp97
CAGCAGCAGGACGCGGTCGCTGAGGTAGAAAGCTTCGTCGAGATCGTGAGTCACCAGCAGGATGCTGATGTCGTACTCCAGCGCCAGTTGCTGGATCAGGTCCTGCAGGCGGATGCGGGTGAAGGCGTCCACCGCGCTGAAGGGTTCGTCCAGCAGCAGCACCTGCGGCCGGCCGTAGAGGCCACGGGCGATGGCCGCGCGCTGGGCCATGCCGCCGGAAAGCTGTTTGGGCAGCAGGCCGCCCTTGCCTTCCAGGCCCACGTCGCGCAGCAAGTGCTCGATGCGATGGTCGTCGGCCAGCCAGCCGTCGGCAAAGCCGACGTTCTGCGCCACGGTCAGCCAGGGCAGCAGGCGCGGTTCCTGGAACACCACGCCGACGCCACCGCCGCCACGGCCGGTATCGCCGTCCGGTCCGAAGCCCAGCAGCGGGTTGCGTTCCAGGGAGCCGGCGAACTCGTCGTCCAGCCCGGCGGCGATGCGCAGCAGGGTACTTTTTCCACAACCGCTGGGGCCGAGCAGGCTGACCACCTCGCCCGGCGCCAGGCTCAGGCTGACATCGTCCAGAACCCGTACGCCGGAGAAGCTCTTGCGGATATCACGCAGTTCCAGCAGGGCGCTCATCACTGTTCACCATTGCCAAGGAAGGTATCGCGCCAGGCCAGCGCGCGCTGCTCCAGCGCCTTGAGCAGGCTGTCGCTGAGCTTGCCGAGTACCGCCAGCACCAGGATGGCGGCGATGACGATGTCCGGCCGCGAGGTTTCCCGGCCGCCGCTGAGCAGGTAGCCCAGGCCGCGGGTGGCGGCGATCAGTTCGGCAGCGACGAGGAACATCCAGCTCAGGCTCAGCGCACCGCGCAGGCCGGTGAACAGGCTCGGCAGCGCCGCCGGCAGGAGGATGCGCCGCACCAGGGCGAAGGGCGACAGGTGATACAGCCGGCCCAGCTCCACCCACTTGCGGTCGACGTTGCGCACGCCGGCCACCAGCGAGAGGTAGACGGGGAAGAAGGCGCCAAGGGCGATCAGCACGATCTTCGGGGTTTCGTCGATGCCCAGCCACAGCAGCAGCAGCGGCACCCAGGCCAGGCTGGGGATGGCCCGCAGCGCCTGGAAAGTGGGCTCCAGGTAAGCCTCGGCGCGCTGGCTGAGGCCCACCCAGGTGCCGATCAGGACGGCCGCAGCGGCGCCGATGAAGAAGCCCGCCGCGACCCGCGCCAGGCTGGCGGCGACATGCTTCCAGAGCTCGCCCTGGGCCAGTTGCCAGAGCGTCAGCGCAACGCTGCTGGGCGCCGGCATCTGGTGCTCGGCGAGCCAGCCGACGCGCACCGACAGCTCCAGCAGCGCACACAGCAGCAGCGGCACCAGCCAGGCGCGCCAGCTCAGCCGCGGCCAGCGCAGTTTCAGTGCGCGACGCTGGCGGGCCAGGGGCAGGCTCTGGGATGGCATGGATTACTGTCCTGCCTTGGCGACGGCGGGCTTGCCGATCACCTCACCGGCCAGTTGCGGCGCGATCAGCTGATCGACCACGGCGGTGACATCGGTGCCCGGACGCACCAGTTGCTCGTCCAGCAGGATCGGTGCGGCGGCTTTCAGTGCAGCGACCTGTTCGGCGCCCGGCAGCGGCTTGCTGAAGTCGGTGCGCGAGAGTTGCAGCTTGGCCACTTCCAGCGGCAGCTTGGCTTCCTCGGCGAGCAGTTTGGCAGTCTCCTCCGGGTGCGCCACGGCCCACTGGCGCGCCTCTTCATAGGCGGCGATGACCTGCTTGATCAGCTGCGGCTGCTCCTTCTCGAACTTCTCGGTGACGCTCAGCACGCCGTAGCTGTTGAAGTCGACGTTGCGGTACAGCAGCCGCGAGCCGGCCTGCAGTTCGCTGGCGGCCATGTGCGGATCGAGGCCGGCCCACGCATCCACCCTGCCCTGCTCCAGCGCAGCGCGGCCATCCGGGTGCTGCAGGTGGACGATCTCCACGTCGTTCTTGTCCAGCCCGGCCTTCTGCAGGCTGCGCAGGAGGAACAGGTAGGGATCGGTGCCCTTGGTGGCGGCGATCTTCTTGCCCTTGAGGTCGGCGACGGATTTCAGCGGCGAATCCTTCGGCACCACCAGCGCGGTCCACTCCGGCCGACTGGCGATGTACACGGTCTTCAGCGGGCTGCCGTTGGCTCGGCTGAGCACGGCGGCGAGGCCGGCGGTGGAGGCGAAGTCGGTGCTGCCGGCGTTGAGGTATTCCAGCGAGCGGTTGCTGCCCTGGCTGAACACCCAGCGCACTTCCGTTCCCTGCGCCTTGAGGGCCTTCTCCAGATAGCCGAAGTGCTTGAGCACCAGGCTGGTAGGGGCGTAGTAGGCGTAGTCCAGGCGCACCTCTTTCGGTGCGTCGGAAGCCTGGGCGGGGGTGTTGTAGGCGCCGATTGGTAGGCTCGCGAGAAGAGCGACGGCCAGGCTGCGGCGCCAGGTGAAATGACCCATGGTCTTCTCCTTGGCGAGGGCTTGCGTCTTCTTCCCGTTTGGCGGGCAAGTCAGAGGTGGTTATGAGCAGAGCTGAATAAAAAAGCGCGGCGTGGTCCGCGCATGAAGGATAAAAAAGGGGCCGGCGAACCGGCCCTATTTCCGCTCGAGGTTTGCCTGGGCAGTGACTCCCCGGATGGGGAGCGGAGAGTCACTTGTTGGGTTGCGGCGTCAGGCGCAGGTAGGGCTTGATCGCACGGTAGCCCTTGGGGAAGCGCTGCTTGATCTCTTCCTCGTCCTTGAGCGAGGGCACGATCACCACATCGTCGCCGTCCTGCCAGTTGCCGGGCGTTGCGACCTTGTGGTTGTCGGTGAGCTGCAGCGAGTCGATGACGCGCAGGATCTCGTTGAAGTTGCGCCCGGTGCTCGCCGGGTAGGTGATGGTCAGGCGCACCTTCTTGTTCGGGTCGATGACGAACAGCGAACGCACGGTGAGGGTGTCGTTGGCGTTCGGGTGGATCAGGTCATACAACTCGGACACCTTGCGGTCGGCGTCGGCGATGATCGGGAAGTTGACCACGGTGTTCTGGGTCTCGTTGATGTCGTCGATCCACTTCACGTGGGAGTCCACCGGGTCGACGGACAGGGCGATGACCTTGACGCCCTTGGCGGCGAACTGGTCCTTGAGCTTGGCTGTCAGGCCCAGCTCGGTGGTGCATACCGGGGTGAAGTCGGCCGGGTGAGAGAACAGAACGCCCCAGCTGTTGCCCAGCCATTCATGGAAACGGATGCGGCCTTCGCTGGATTCCTGTTCGAAGTCGGGGGCGATGTCGCCAAGTCGCAAGCTCATGGGTCTCTCCTTGTTCGTGTTGGTAGCCACTATGCACAAGGTCTTTACGCATTAAAAAGAATATATTTCGATTTTCTTATAACCGAATTACTCATCTTCTCGCCGACCCTGCCCGACGGCGCCCGCCGCCGGACACTGAGCATAGCCAAGGGATTCCAGGGCCTGGACTGCCGAGTGTTTCACCGCTGAAACGATTGCCCGCCGTTCGTCGCCAAGCCTCTGCAGCCCAGGCAGGACGGGGCTTTGCGGCATACACTCGATTTAATTAATCCTTTGGGCTCGGGAGGTGGGTTCATGTTGGGACAACGGGTCAACGACAGCCAGGCGGCCACCCATTACCGCAGCGACCGCATCAGCGCGGTCAATGGCCAGTACTTCTTTTCCACCCGCGAAGGGACGCTCGAAGGTCCCTACTTCACCCGCTTCGATGCAGAGCGCGAGGTGGCGCAATACATCGACCGCATGCGGCAGGCGGCGGCGTTGTTTGCGCGGATGCAGTAGCGGCGAGCTGGAAACCTGAGATCAGCCCCCCGGCCCGGTGTCGGGGTTTTGTTTTTCTGCCGGCCGGTAACTGCAGAAGCGCGCCGTTGGTTCGCGAGCAAGCTCGCTCCTACGAGAAGCAGGTGCGCAGTAACCTGTAGGAGCGAGCTTGCTCGCGAACCCTGCGCCGAGACCACGCCCGCATCAGCAATGAAAAGCTTCGGCGTCACCGTCGAGGTTTTTTCTGCCGACCGATAGCCGCAGGAGCGTGCCGTTGGTTCGCGAGCAAGCTCGCTCCTACGAGAAGCAAGTGCGCAGGAACCCTGTAGGAGCGAGCTTGCTCGCGAACCCTGCGCCGAGACCGCGCCCGCATCAGCAATGAAAAACTTCGGCGTCACCGTCGAGGTTTTTTCTGCCGACCGATAGCCGCAGGAGCGGGCCGTTGGTTCGCGAGCAAGCTCGCTCCTCCGAGAAGCACGTGCGCAGGAACCCTGTAGGAGCGAGCTTGCTCACGAACCCAGCGCGGAGACCGCGCCCGCATCAGCAATAAAAAAACCCCGGCGTCACCGCCGGGGGGTTCTCTTGGCGCCGAGCCGCTTGCGTGGAGCGGTCTGCGCCATTCGGGCAAAGGCTGGTGCCCTCGCCCGCCGTGCTCGGTTCAGCGCACCGCTTCGAACAGGCCGGTGGCGCCCATGCCGCCGCCTACGCACATGGTGACGATGCCGTAGCGCAGGTTGCGGCGCTGCAGCTCGCGCACCAGGTGACCGACCTGGCGCGAGCCGGTCATGCCGAAGGGATGGCCGATGGAGATCGAACCGCCGTTGACGTTGTACTTCTCGTTGTCGATGCCCAGGCGATCGCGGGCATACAGGCACTGCGAGGCGAAGGCTTCGTTGAGTTCCCAGAGGTCGATGTCGGCGACCTGCAGGCCCTTGGCCTTGAGCAGCTTGGGCACCGAGAACACCGGGCCGATGCCCATCTCGTCCGGCTCGCAGCCGGCAACGGTGAAGCCGCGGAAGAAGGCCTTGGGTTTCAGGCCCAGCTCCAGCGCCTTGTCCAGGCTCATCACCAGGGTCATGGAGGCGCCGTCGGAAAGCTGCGAGGCGTTGCCGGCGGTGACGGAACCATCCTCGGCGAACACCGGCTTGAGCGAGTTCAGGCCCTCCAGGGTGGTTTCCGGGCGGTTGCAGTCGTCGCGGTCGACCACGCCATCGAGCACTTTCTTCTCGCCGGTGGCCTTGTCTTCCACCAGGTACTTCACGCTCATCGGCACGATTTCATCGTCGAACAGGCCTTCGGCCTGGGCGCGGGCGGTGCGCTGCTGGCTCTGCAGGGAGTACAGGTCCTGCTGCTCGCGGGTGACGTTGTAACGGCGGGCGACGATCTCGGCGGTCTGGCCCATGGGGTAGTAGATGCCGGGGAATTCGTCCTTCAGGCGCGGGTTCACGAAGTTGTCGAGGTTCTGCTTGCCCATGGTCAGGGTGATGGACTCGACGCCGCCGGCCACCAGGATGTCGCTGCAGCCCGAAGCCACCTGGTTGGCGGCGATGGCGATGGCCTGCAGGCCCGAGGAGCAGTAGCGGTTCAGGGTCATGCCGGCGACATGGATGCCCAGGCGCGACAGCACCGCCGCGTTACGGCCGATGTTATGACCCTGGGCGCCTTCGTTGGAACCGGCGCCGACCACGCAGTCGTCCACCAGCAGCGGATCGAGGTTGTTGCGCGCCAGCAGCGCGTCGATGCAATGGGCGACCATGTCGTCCGGACGGGTCATGTTGAATTTGCCACGGAAGGACTTGGCCAGGCCGGTACGGACGCTGTCGACGATCACCACTTCGCGCATGGGAAACCTCGTTGCTTGTTGTTCGTTGGGGAGGATGGTGTGGCACCGAGCATAGGCGCCAGTGAGGACGCAGGGCGATGATCATTCACCAGCCGTATGACCGTGCCCCCACCCTCGTTGGGCGGGTACCAACGAAACCGCCGCCCGGAGGCGGCGGTTTCGACTGGCTTCACACGGCGTCAGACGGTGTCGGTCTTGATCGCGTGATCCCCCAGCAGGCCGTTGAGCACGGTCTGGGTATCGCCCGCCGAGAGCACACCATTGCCGGCATGGCCCGCGTACTTGGCGGCGAGATCGACGTTGGCCAGGTCGACGGTCTGGGTGACGGCGCCACCGCTGGTGGGGCTGACGCCGATGGTGGTGGTGCCGGCGGCGACCGAGAAGGTCAGGTAATGCGCCAGCGACGAGGCCGTGGCGGTTTCCCCCTGCAGCAGGTCGGCGAAGTTCAGCACGTCGTGCTCGGCGATGTTGAAGTCCTTGATCACGTCGTGGCCGGTATCGCCCGACTTCCAGATGAACTCGTCCGCGCCGGTGCCGCCGTACATGATGTCGTCGCCGGGCCCGCCGATCAGCTTGTCGTTGCCGCCCTGGCCGAACATCAGGTCATTGCCGGCGCCGCCTTCGAGGATGTCGTCGCCACCGCGCATGTCACCGGCGACGTTGAGCTGATCCGCGTGCTGGATGATGTAGTTGCTGATCGTCGCCGCCGTCGGCGCGGTGCCGTTGGTGGCGGTCAGGTAGTCCACCAGTCCCTGGAAGCCCTGGCCGTTGTGCGTGCCGGCAGCGTGCCCGGCCCAGGCCAGCTGGTCGGTGTTGATGACATCGCCGAACAGGATGTCGTTGCCCGAGCCGCCGACCAGGTGGTCGTTGCCCACGGTCACCGGTGTGCTGGTGCTGAAGCCTTCCTGCAGCGCCGCCTGCAACTGCTCGGCGGTGTTGATGATCTGCGGCTGGCCGACCGTGTTGGACAGGTTCGTGCCGTCGACATTGGTCACCGCGGTGCCGGTGGTGTTGGTGTTGTCGAAGTAGCGCAGGTAGTCGCTGTTGATGCCGTTGCCGATACCGATGGCATTGACCGCCACCGAGTTGTCGCCGACGAGGGTGCCGGCATGGTGCAGCATGTCGTTGCCCGAGGTGATCGCGACGTTCATGTCGTTGTAGCTGGTGCTGTTGCCGCTGCCGGAGTTGCCGTTGTAGACGGTCGGGTTGCCGTCGGTGAGGAAGAACGCCAGGTTGACGTAGCCGTGGGCCGCATCGGCGTGGTTGGTTCCCACCTGGGTGTTGAACCAGGCCGAAGCCTTCTGCATGGCATCGTCGTAGTTGGTCGCCCCGTTGGCAGTGAGCGCGTTGATCGCGGAGATCAGCAAGGCCACGTTGGCTGCCGTCAGGCCGTTGTAGGTGACGGTCTTGGCACTGTCGCCGAAGGACACCAGGCTGACGTTGATGATCCCGTCATGCCCTTTGATGGTGTTCACCAGGTTGACCAGCGCGTTCTTCGCCAGGGTCATGCGCGACACGCCGCTGCCAGAAGGGTCGGCCATGCTGCCGGAGGTATCGACGATCAGCGAGATGTTGTAGTTCTTGCCCGGCTGGGTATAGACCGACACACCGCCCGGATCACCGATCAGCACGTCACTGCCACCGCCGCCGCTGATGGTGCCGGCCTTGTCCGCATCCTGCGGGTTGGGCAGGGTGTGCTGGGTGCTGGAGCCGTCGATGTCGCTGCTGTTGCTGCCGACCACCAGCAAGGGCTGCGGGGCGCTCAGGTCCACGCACAGGTTCAGCCCGGTGCTGTCGCCGTCGCCGTCGGTAATACCGACGTGGAAGTTGAGGTCGATATCGTCAGGCAGGACCGACTGCCCGGCAGAGACCGTCACCAGACGGTAGTCACCGCTGTTGCTGCTCAGCACCACGGAGTTGAAGCCGCCTTCGGACAGCTGGAAGGCCGAGCCGCTGGTGAAGTGGCCGTCGGTCAGCAGGTTGAAGGAGATCGAGCTGCTCTCGCCGTAGCCGGCCGGCGGCGAGAAGGTGCCGGTGGCCAGAACCACCCCACCATCACCGAGCACCTTCCAGCTCAGCACATCGCTGGTGGAGAGTTTCTGCACGTCGAAGCTGACGTCGTAGATCTTCTCGCTGAAGGCGATGTTGAGGTTCTCGCCGGGGGTGATGAGGTTGTTGCCGCCCACACCCATGCCGTTGTTGGAGGGGTTCACGTTGCCGTCGGGGCTGCTGAAGACCACCGTCAGGCCGTCGAACGTCAGGGAGGCCGACGGACGCGGACCGCCAGCGGCGAGCTGGGCAAGGTCGTATTCCACCGTCGAGATCGGCCGCGAATTGAGCACCTCGAAGCTGTAGGTGCCGTCGGCGTTGACCTTGAG
Source organism: Pseudomonas sp. Pseusp97 (assembly GCF_047304025.1). NCBI lineage: Bacteria > Pseudomonadati > Pseudomonadota > Gammaproteobacteria > Pseudomonadales > Pseudomonadaceae > Pseudomonas > Pseudomonas sp. Pseusp97. The sequence goes on from NZ_JBGLYK010000167.1 coordinate 7,990, forward strand.
CGTGAAGAAAGCCTCGTTGTTGCCATCATAGGCGGTGAGTTGCGAGCCTCCGCCGGCCAGCTGGGTGACCACGTAGGTCAGGCCATCCGGCGCAGTGTTGCCACTGAGGTCGAAGGCACCCAGGCCGTCGCCGCCGAAGCTCACGTCGAGGGTGCCGCCCAGCACGAAGCCGGGGACCTCGGAGACGTCCTGGCATGGCGGTTCGCTGTGCACCACCGGCAGGTCGTCCTGCACGTTGATCACCAGCGAGCCACTGCCCAGGCTGACCGGGTCGCCGTCGCCATCGGTGGCCTTGATCACGCCGCCGAGGTTGAGCGACAGCTGCTCGGCATCACTGCCATTGTGCAGCGGATGGTCGAGCGGGCCGACGAGCTTGAACTCGTAGTTGCCCGCCGCATCCAGCGACAGGGTGAAGACGGTCTTGGCGCCGGCCGTGGCGGTCAGCAGGTTGCCGACCACGCTGTAGGCCAGCGCGACGCCGCCGGAGGTCAGGTGCTGAGAGGTCAGGGACGAGTAGTTTCCGGTCAGCGAGAAGGCACCCGGGCCGTCCGCGCCGAAGTTCACCAGGCTGGTGAGCGAGCCCGTGGCCGTGGTGGTGTCGCTGGCGCCATCGGGGTTGCCGCCGGGCAGCGCATCCTCCATCACCTGGCCGGTCACGTTGCCGCCGGCGATGAGCGCGGGGCCGTCGTCCTTGAACACCAGCTTGTCGCCCAGGTCGATGCTGGCGGACCTGTGGTCGCCATCGCCATCGGTGATGGTCGCCACCAGCGAAACCTTGTTGCCCAGCAGGCTGACCGGATCGTCGGGGTTGGTGCTGTCGGAGTGCTTGAGCGCCAGTTTCTGGTCGAGCTTCAGGTCGCCCGTGGCGCTATCGAGCGTCAGGCTGAACGCTACCGCGCCGCCCGTATTGCCCACGCGCCCCTCCACCTGGGTATCGCTGACCTTGACCAGCACGATGCTCTGCCCGCTGGTGGTCTGCAGCCCGCTCGGGGTGCCATCGGCCGCGGAAGTCAGGCTGTAGCTGACGCTGCCGCCGTCGGCGCCGCCATTGGAGGTGAAGGCGCCGCTGAAGTTGGCGGTGGCGTCGGTGGTCAGCACGGTTTCATCCACCGTCAGTGTCGGCGCCAGGCCGGCGTTGGCGCTGATGCTCGGGCCGTCGTCGTGGAACACCAGCTTGCTGCCCAGGTCGATGGAAGCGCTGTCGCTGTCGCCGTCCTTGTCGGTGATGGTGGCGGTCAGGCTGATCTTGCCCGCAGCGATGCTCAGGGCTTCATCGTCGCTGTTGCTGTCGGGGTGGATGAAGGCCACCCGCTGATCGAGGGTCAGCGCGCCGCCATCGGGGCGTACCACGAAAGCGATGGCACCGCTGCCTTCGACCTTGCCGACCACGCCATTGCCGTCATTGAACAGCAGGATGCGCGCGCCACCGGCACTTTCGCGCAGGCCGCTGTCGGTGCCATCGACGGTGGTCACCTTGTAGGTGATCGATCCGGCACCGTCGGCGCCGAAGCTGGGAGTGAACAGCTCGGCCACCAGCAGCGCTTCCACCCGGGCGTCGCTGGCGAGGTTGGTTTCATCCACGACCAGGCGGATGTCGGCGTCAGTGCACGGCTCGATGTGCGGGCCGTCGTCGAGGAAGGTCAGCTTGCTTCCCAGGTCCACGCTGGCCGACTCATGGTCGCCGTCGCCATCGGTAATGGTGGCGGTAAGAGCGATCTTGTCGGTGCCGATGCTCAGCGGATCGTTGGCATCGGTGGTCACCGGGTGCACCAGCGCACGTTGCTGGTCGAGGGTGATCGCGCCATTGCCATGGTTGACGGTCACGCTGAAGGCCACCAGGTTGGTGCCCTCCACGCGGCCTTCCACGCCGTCGGCGGTGTTGTAGAGGAAGATCCTGCCGCCGGTCGCGGTGTCCTTCAGTCCGCTGTCGGTGCCATCGGTGGTGGTGATCCTGTAGGTGATGTCACCGGCGCCGTCATTGCCGAAATGGCTGGTGAACAGCGCAGCGACGTCGCCGGCGGGAGCCTGGGCGTCAGTGCCCAGGTTGGTCTCGTCCACCGTCAGCCGGATGTCGGCAGTGGTGGATGGCTCGATATGCGGACCATCGTCGTAGAACACCATTTTGCTGCCCAGGTCGACATGGGCCGAAGCCTTGTCGCCGTCGCCATCGGTGATGGTCGCGGTGAGGGTGATCTTGCCGCTGTCCAGGCGCAGCGGGTCATCCGGATTGCTGGTGTCCGGATGCTTGAGCGCCAGGCGCTGGTCGAGCATCAGCGCGCCGTTGTCCTCGCTGACCACGAAGGCGACCTCGCCACTGCCCGCCACGCGGCCCTCCACGGTGCCATTGACGTTGTACAGCAGGATGGAGTCGCCCTGAGTGGTCTTCAGGCCGCTGTCGGTGCCATCCACGGTGCTCACCTTGTAGGTGACGCCGCCCGCGCCATCGGCGCCGAAGTGTGTCTCGAACAGCAGCGATACCAGGCTGGACTCGACGCGGGCATCGTTGGCGAGGTTGGACTCGTCCACCTCCAGGCTGATGTCGTAGATGCTCGACGGGGCAATGCTCGGGCCATCGTCGAGGAAGGTCAGGCTGCTGCCCAGGTCGATCTGGGCGCTGGCGCTGTCGCCATCCTTGTCGGTGATGGTGGCGGTCAGGGTGACCTGGCCGCTCAGGCTCAGGGCGTCGTCGGGGTTGCTGGCGTCCGGATGCGCCAGGGCGCGCAGCTGCTCCAGGGTGACCTTGCCGTCGCCATCCACATACACGCGGAAGGCCACGGTATCGGTGCCCTGCAGGCGGCCCTCGATGCCGTTGGCGGTGTTGTAGAGGTAGACCTTCTGGCCGGTCTCGGTGTCCTTGAGCCCGCTGTCGGTGTTGTCGGCCCCGGCCAGCTTGTAGGTGATCTCACCCGCGCCGTCCGCACCGAAGTGCGTGGTGAACAGGTCGGCCACCGAGGCGCTGCTGGTAGCCGGCGTGCCCAGCTGGGTCTCGTCCACGGTCAGCTTGATGTCGACATCGCTGCACGGCGCGATGCTCGGGCCGTCGTCGAGGAAGGTCAGTTTGCCGCTCAGATCGATGTGCGCCTGGGCGCTGTCACCGTCCTTGTCGGTGATGGTGGCCGTGAGGGTGATGCTGTTCGGGTCGAGGCTGACGCCTTCGTTATGGTCGCCGGGGTTCGGGTGCACGATGGCGCGCACCTGGTCGAGGGTGATCTTGCCGTCCTGTCCCAGCGTCACGCGGAAGGCGACTTCGCCATTCACGCCGCCCACCCGCCCTTCCACACCGGTGGCGGTGTTGAACAGGAAGATCTGGCTGTTGGTGGCGGTGTCTTTCAGGCCGCTGTCGGTATTGTCCTGGGTCTCGACCTTGTAGGTGATCGCGCCTGCGCCATCGTTGCCGAAATGCGCGGTGAACAGGTCGGAGACCGTGACAGAGCTGGTAGCGTCGACGTCCAGGTGGGTTTCATCCACGGTCAGCCGGATGTCGGCGTCCTTGCACGGCTCGATGCTCGGGCCGTCGTCGAGGAAGGTCAGCTTGCTGCCCAGGTCGATGTGCGCCGAGGAGCTGTCGCCGTCCTTGTCGGTGATGGTGGCAGTCAGGGTAAGGGTATTCGGGTCGAGGCTGACGCCTTCGTCATGGTCGCCGGGATTCGGATGGACGACAGCGCGCACCTGGTCGAGGGTGATCTTGCCGTCCTGCCCCAGCGTCACGCGGAAGGCGACTTCGCCATTCACGCCGCCGACGCGGCCTTCCACACCGGTGGCGGTGTTGAACAGGAAGATCTGGCTGTTGGTGGCGGTGTCTTTCAGGCCGCTGTCGGTGTTGTCCTGGGTCTCGACCTTATAGCTGATCTGCCCCGGACCGTCGGCGCCGAAGTGCGCGGTGAACAGGTCGGACACGCTGGCCGTGCTGGTGGCATCCAGGTCCAGGCTGGTTTCGTCCACGGTCAGCTGGAGATCGTGCCCGGTACTGGGCGCGATGCTCGGGCCATCGTCGAGGAAGCTCAGCTTGCCACCCAGGTCGATCGAAGTGGTGGCGCTGTCGCCGTCCTTGTCGGTGATGGTGGCGCTGAGGGCGATCTTGCCGGCCAGGTTCAGCGAGTCATCGGGATCGCTGGTGTCGGAATGCACCAGTGCTCGCAGTTGCTCCAGGGTGACCTTGCCGTCCGGGCCGATGGTCACACGGAAGGCGGTTTCGCCGCTGGTCTCCAGGCGCCCTTCCACGCCATTGGCGGTGTTGAAGAGGAACACCCGCTGGCCGCTGGCGGTATCGGTCAGGCCGCTGTCGGAGTTGTTGGCGGCTTCGAGCTTGTAGGTGATCGAACCCTGGCCGTCTGCACCGAACTGACCGTTGAACAGGTCGGCCACCGAGCCGGTACTGGTCGCGGGCTGGCCGAGGGTGGTTTCATCGACGCTCAGGTGCAGATCGCCGCCTTCGATGGGCGCGATGCGCGGGCCATCATCGAGGAAGGTCAGCTTGCTGCCCAGGTCGAGGCCGGCGCTCTGATGGTCGCCGTCGGCGTCGGTCACGGTGGCCGTCAGGCTGATCTTGCCGGCGCCGAGGCTCAGCGGATCGTTGGAATCGGTGTTATCCGGGTGCACCAGCGCCCGGACCTGGTCGAGGGTGATCTTGCCGTCCTGCCCGAGGGTCACGCGGAAGGCCACTTCACCGTTCACGCCGCCCACGCGGCCTTCGACACCGTTGGCGGTGTTGAACAGGAAGATCTGGCTGCCCGTGACAGTGTCTTTCAGGCCACTGTCGGTGTTGTCCTGGGTTTCGATCTTGTAAGTGATAGATCCTTGGCCGTCCGCCCCGAACTGGGCGTTGAACAGATCAGCCACCGAACCGCTGCTGGTGGCGTCGGTGCCCAATGCGGACTCATCCACCGTCAGGTGCAGACCTTCGGTGTTGCCCACGGAAATGCTCGGCCCATCGTCGAGGAAGGTCAGCTTGCTGCCCAGGTCGAGGCCGGCGCTCTGATGGTCGCCGTCGGCGTCGGTCACAGTCGCCGTCAGGCTGATCTTGCCGGCGCCGAGGCTCAGCGGATCGTTGGAATCGGTGTTGTCCGGGTGCACCAGCGCCCGGACCTGATCCAGGGTGATCTTGCCGTCCTGCCCGAGGGTCACGCGGAAGGCCACTTCACCGTTCACGCCGCCCACGCGGCCTTCGAC
>NZ_JBGLYK010000168.1:0-12997 GCF_047304025.1 Pseudomonas sp. Pseusp97
TGTAAGCGCTGTGAGGCGTTGAGCTAACCGATACTAATTGCCCGTGAGGCTTGACCATATAACACCCAAACAATTTGTGTGTTGTACGGTGAAGACGTAACGAACCGAAAGTTCGTGTGAACCGCAAATACCTGTCACATACCCGAATCTGGATGAGCGTGTGCACTTGCCACGAGCGTCCATAAAGAATTGCTTGACGACCATAGAGCGTTGGAACCACCTGATCCCATCCCGAACTCAGTAGTGAAACGACGCATCGCCGATGGTAGTGTGGAGTTTCTCCATGTGAGAGTAGGTCATCGTCAAGCTCCTATCCCAAGACCCCTGGTCAGCATCGCTGGCCGGGGGTTTTGCTTATTAGTGTAAGCAACCCGAATTCGGATGAGCGCCAAGGCGAGCATCCAACCGAATTGCTTGACGACCATAGAGCATTGGAACCACCTGATCCCATCCCGAACTCAGTAGTGAAACGATGCATCGCCGATGGTAGTGTGGAGTTTCTCCATGTGAGAGTAGGTCATCGTCAAGCTTCTAATTCCAGAGCCCCTGATCAGCGAAAGCTGGTCGGGGGTTTTGTTTTTTGGGGCGGAAAAACAATACGGCGCGTTACGTAGGGCGAATAACCCGCAACGGGTTATCCGCCGCGATGGCGGATAACGCTTGAGGCGTTATGCGCCCTACGACTGAGGCCGGTGAGGTTTCAGTTGAGCTTGGTCTTCGCGGACAAGGTCCGCTCCTACGGGGCGGGTAACCAGCCGGCGAAGCCAGTGTGAGGTGGTTCGCGAGCAAGCTCGCTCCTACAGGTGAGGGAGGGGCTTGGTCATGATGAGGGTGCGTTCTTCGCCGTGGAGTTGTTCGCGCAGCAGGCGATAGCCGAGGCGGGCGTAGAAGCTTTCGGCAGTGAGGGAAGAGGGGACCAGCAGGGCCTCTACGCCGCGATCCAGGGCGGCACGCTCGATTCTCCCCGTCAAGGCCAGGCCGATGCCCTTGCGCTGCTACTGAGGCGCTACGAAGAGGCTGCGCACGACATTGCCATCCAGGGCCGCTGTGCCAACGATCTTGTCGTCCAGCAGGGCGACGAAAACCAGGCGTTGCTCCAGAAGCTCGATTACTCGCTCAGGCATGAAGCTCGCGGCCACCGATTCGATGACGCTCGCCGGGTAGTCCTTGCCGTTGCTCTCCCTGACGGCCGCTACGATCACCTGGCTGATGGCCTCGGCGTCGTCGCTGTTGGCCTGTCTGATGACCAAGTCCATCTGCATGCTCTCTGCTATCCAGTCTGCCCATCCTGACGGGATCGGCAGCGCGAGGGTAGGGCGGAATCGCAGACAATAAAAAAGGCACCCTGGGGCGCCTTTTTTGTTTGGATCACCGATCAGCCGTTGTGGCGTTTCAGGACCAGGGTGGCGTTGGTGCCGCCGAAGCCGAAGCTGTTGCTCATGACGGTGTCGATCTTCGCGTTTTCGCGGGTCTCGCGCAGGATCGGCAGGTCAGCGACTTCCGGGTCCAGTTCGTCGATGTTCGCGGAACCGGCGATGAAGTTGCCTTCCATCATCAGCAGGCAGTAGATCGCCTCGTGAACGCCGGCGGCGCCCAGGGAGTGGCCGGACAGGCTCTTGGTGGAGCTGATGGCCGGGGCCTTGTCGCCGAACACTGCGCGCACGCCACGGATTTCAGCGACGTCGCCGACCGGGGTGGAGGTGCCGTGGGTGTTCAGGTAGTCGATCGGGGTGTCCACGGTCGACAGGGCCTGCTGCATGCAGCGGATGGCGCCTTCGCCGCTCGGGGCGACCATGTCGTAGCCATCGGAGGTCGCGCCGTAGCCAACGATTTCGGCGTAGATCTTGGCGCCACGCTTGAGGGCGTGTTCCAGCTCTTCGACCACGACCATGCCGCCGCCGCCGGCGATGACGAAACCGTCACGCTTGGCGTCGTAGGCGCGGGAGGCCTTTTCCGGGGTGTCGTTGTACTGGGTGGAGAGGGCGCCCATGGCGTCGAACAGGCAGCTCTGGCTCCAGTGTTCTTCCTCGCCGCCGCCAGCGAAGACGACGTCCTGCTTGCCCAACTGGATCTGTTCCATGGCCTGGCCGATGCAATGCGCGCTGGTGGCGCAGGCCGAAGAGATGGAGTAGTTCACGCCCTTGATCTGGAAGGGAGTGGCCAGGCACGCGGAAACGGTGCTGCCCATGGTGCGGGTGACGCGGTATGGGCCGATGCGCTTGACGCCCTTCTCGCGCAGGGTGTCGATGGCTTCCATCTGGTTCAGCGTGGAAGCGCCGCCGGAGCCGGCGATCAGGCCGGTGCGCGGGTTGGAGATCTGCTCGGGGGTGAGGCCGGAGTCCTTGATCGCCTGTTCCATTGCCAGGTAGGCATAAGCGGCGGCGTCGCCCATGAAGCGGAAGACCTTGCGGTCGATCAGCTCTTCCAGGTTCAGGTTGACCGAACCGGAAACGTGGCTGCGCAGGCCCATCTCGGCGTAGCTGGGATTGTGGCGGATGCCAGCACGGCCAGCACGCAGGTTGGCGGAGACGGTGTCTTTGTCATTGCCCAGGCAGGAAACGATGCCCAGACCGGTGATCACGACGCGACGCATGCGGATACCCTTAGAAGCTGTCAGTGGAAGTGAACAGGCCGACGCGGAGGCCTTCGGCGCTGTAGATTTCGCGGCCATCGACGCTGACGGTGCCGTCGGCGATGGCCAGGATCAGCGAACGATTGATCGTACGCTTGATGTGAATGTTGTAGGTGACTTTCTTGGCGGTCGGCAGGACCTGGCCGAAGAACTTCACTTCGCCCGAACCCAGGGCGCGGCCGCGGCCGGGGTTGCCCTGCCAGCCGAGGTGGAAGCCCACCAGCTGCCACATGGCGTCGAGGCCCAGGCAGCCCGGCATGACGGGGTCGCCTTCGAAGTGGCAGGCGAAGAACCACAGGTCCGGGTTGATATCCAGCTCGGCGACCAGTTCGCCCTTGCCGTACTTGCCGCCGACATCACTGATGTGGGTGATGCGGTCGATCATCAGCATGTTCGGGGCGGGCAGTTGCGCATTACCCGGGCCGAAGAGCTCGCCGCGGCTGCAGCGCAGCAGGTCTTCTCGGGTGAAGGCGTTTTGTTTGGTCATGCGAGCTCCTCAAAAATCCTGGATAGCAGGCGTTGTTTGGCTTGTGCCTGCGGCGCCGCGTTCCGTTGTTCTTGTCACGGTGTCATGCGGCAGCCTAGTCATAGACTATTGCCTTTAAGTGAAAGTCACAGCAATCGGCGAACGCTTGTTCACTTTTCGCCGACGCAAGGTTTCCGTCAGGACGCAGGCCCGGACCGGTCCGCAGTTTGCGGGCAAGTGCTCCGCCAATCAACGACTTGGAGCAACCCAGCGCTGCAGAATCCGCTGCAGCTCCGCGCGTTTGAACGGCTTGGCCAGGTAGTCGTTCATCCCGGCCTCCAGGCACGCCTCGCGGTCACCCTGCAGCGCATTGGCGGTCAGGGCGATGATCGGTACCTGCTCGCCGCCCGGTTTCGCGCGGATCTGCCGGGTGGCTTCGTAGCCGTTGAGCACCGGCAGCCGGCAGTCCATGAGGATCGCTGCGAAGTCGCCGCGCTCCGAGGTGCGCACCGCCTGTGCGCCGTCACCCACCAGCGTGACGCGATAACCCAGGCTGCGCAACATAGCTTCTATGACCGTTTGATTCACCGGGTTGTCCTCCACCAGCAGTACGGACTGACCAGTGGCAAGTGCGTCGACACCGCTCAAGCCGTTCTCTGCGGCGCTCTGGCGCTCCCGGAAGGGCAGGGGGATTTCCAAAGTGAAGGTCGAGCCGCAACCCTCCTCGCTGACCGCGCCCAGGGTGCCGCCCATCCGTTCGGCCAGGGTGCGGGCGATGGACAGCCCCAGCCCGGTGCCGCCGTAGCGCCGCGAGGTGGACGAGTCGGCCTGCTGGAAGGCTTCGAACATGTGCTCCAGGCGCTCGCGGGAGATGCCGATGCCGCTGTCCTGCACCGAGCAGCTGAGCCACAGTACTTCGTCGTCCAGCGCCTGCCACGTGGCCTCCAAGCGTACGCCGCCTTCCTCGGTGAACTTCAGGGCGTTGCCCAGCAGGTTGACCAGGATCTGCCGGATGCGCGTCGGATCGCCCTGCACCTCGAGGTTGTCCAGGCCGTCCTGCACTTTCATTTCCAGTTCCAGGCCGCGCTGCTGGGCGCTGTGCTGGAAGACCTGGATCGAGCTCTGTATCAGCTCCAGCAAGTTGAACGGGATGCGCTCCAGCTCCAGTGCGCCGCGTTCGACGCGGGAGAAGTCGAGGATGTCGTTGATCACCTTGAGCAGGTGTTCGGTGGATTCGGTGGCCAGTGCGCTGTACTCGGCCTGCTCCTGGTTCAGCTCGGTGGTTTCCAGCAGCTGCAGCATGCCCAGCACGCCGTTCATCGGAGTGCGCAGCTCGTGGCTCATCATCGCCAGGAAGTCGGACTTGGCGCGGTTGGCCTCTTCGGCTTCCTCCCGCGCCGCCACCAGCTGGGCGATGCTGCGCTCCTGCTCCAGGCTGGCCTGCTGCAGGCCTCGGGCGAGGTTGTTGATGTGCCGGGCGAGGTCGCCGACTTCGCCGTCGTCCGGTACTGGCAGGGTGGTGTGGTAGTCGCCGGTCTGGATCGCCTGCACGGCGCGGCCCATGGTGCGGATCGGCGCGGCCAGGCGGCGGGCGAGGCGGCGCGCCAGCAGGTAGGTGAGGATCAACGCGAACAGCGCGAGCAGGCTGGCCTTGAGGAGGATTTCCTGCTGCCGTTCGCTGAAGGCGTCGCTGGCCATGCCGACCACCACGCGGCCGAGGTAATCGCCGCTGGGCGGCGCGGCGGCAGGCAGCATGTCGTTGGAACCGGCCAGGTTGCTGTCGTTGAGGGCGATGTTCTCGCGCTGGATGGAGGCGTGGAAGATCTCCACTTTGGTGCTGGCCTGCGCAGGGTCGGCGGCGTGCTCGACATAGACGAGGATGTTGTCGCCGCGGTCGCGCACTTCGATGAAGCGCACATGGGCCGTGCTCAGGGTCGCTCGCAGCAGGCTCTGCAGCACCGGCAGGTTGCCGGAGATCACCCCGTATTCCGCCGCGGGGGCGAGCTGGTTGGCGATCAGCTGGCCGGTGTGGTTGGACTCCAGGCGCAGGTCCTGCAGACGCGAATAGGTGAAGTACGCGGTCAGCAGCACCGTCAACAGCAACGCCGGGCCAAGGCTGATGGCCAGCATGCGCGTCTGGATGTTCCAGCTCTTGCGGGAACTCATGGTTTCTCTCCTTCGGCCAGGCGCTGCGCGAGTTCCGCGTCGCCTTGCAGGTCGATGCCGAGCGAACGCGCCACCTGGCGGTTGCTCTGCACCTTGAAGCGTTCGGGGTAGAGGCTGCGGGGCCAGTGCTCCGCCGGCTCGTCGAGCAGGGTGTCGAGGGTCTCCAGCCAGTCATTCTGGTCGCTGTAGGTGCTGGCCAGGCTGCCAGCCTTGACGAAGGCGGCGGTAGGGCCGATCAGCGCCCGGTTCTCGGCGTAGGCGCTGAGCAGGATGCCCTTGATGGTCTGCGCGTTATAAAGCTGTTTGTCGTCCAGCCCGAGCAGCAGGTCACTGCGACCGAGCAGTTCTCGCAGCGGGCGGCTGTCTTCGGTGCGGGTTTGCAGTTCGCTCGTCAGTTCGACGCCGAGCTGGTCAGCGGCGTGTTGAAGTTCTTTCAGCAGGAACTCGCTGCTCGGCCCGACCAGCACGCCGATGCGCTGCGGGCGTGGGCTGAGCTGCAGGGCCAGGGCCAGTTGGCGTGCCGGCGGCGGGTCGCTCCACAGCAGGCTGAGGTGCGGCGGGTCGCGCTCGCCCAGCACCTGCCGGGCTTCGACACGGCTGACCAGCAGGGTCAGCGCCGGTGGTGCGTCGTGGCTGGCGAGGCGCCAATTCAGCGCGCCGCTGCCGAGCAGCAACAGGCGTGTTTCGCCATCCAGCCTGGCGGCGGGCGGCAGGTTCTCCGGGGTTTCCAGCCGTACCTGGTCATGCGGGCGGCGTTGCGCCAGGGCGTCGGCGAAGTCCTGAAGCGCCGGGCTCTGTTCCGTGCTGACCAGCAGGATGTCGCGGGCCTGGGCTGGCAGCGCGAACAGCCAGGCCAGCCAGAGGAGCAGGGCGGTGAGGAGGGTTGTGAGGCTCATCCTTGAGCGGGGGGCAGACATGCTAGAAGTCCACCTCGGCGCTGAAATAGAGCAGGTGGCGATTGTCGTAGCGGTTTTCCGGCCAGGTCAGCGGTTCGTCGTCCAGACGCTGCTGCAGGACCCCGGCGAGCTCCAGCGCCGCGCGGCCCAGGGGGATGCGCTTGGCCACGCGCAGGTCGACGCGCTCGAAGCGGTGCTCGTTCAGCGCGTCGTCGCCGTAGTAGAAGACCGAACTGGACCAGCCGCGCCCCCAGTCGCGCATCCAGCCGGCCGAACCGCTGTTGCGCGCGGTCAGGCGCTGGTCGTAGCGGCTGCTCGCCTCGTAGTCGACATAGGCGTAGGTCAGGCGCACGCGGTCCTGGCGCGTCAGGCGCCAGTCGAGTTGGGTCTCGGCGCCGCTGAAGCGGATTTCGTTGTCGTTGGTCGGTTCGAAGTCGGAGACCTTCAAGGGATCGCTGATCAGCCCGTGGATTTCGTCGTAGTAGGCTTTGATGTCCAGCGCGAGCCCGAGTTCGTCGAACTGGCCGTTGTAGCCGATTTCCCGCGAGCGCATGCGCTCCTGGTCGAGATCGTCCGGGCCGTGGGCGCGGGCGAAGTAATACGCGCTGGACTGGCCGTAGACCGGGGCCGAGAGGTTGCGCACCCGGTAGCTCCAGTTCACGTCGTTCTCGTACATGTCCGGCGAGCGCACCGCCTCGGAGTACACCGCGCGCAGGCTGTGGCGCGGAGTGATCAGGTAGTTGAGGGCGATGCGCGGGCTGACCGAGCTGCCGGAGAGCTGGTCGTCCTCCACCATCGCGCCGCCCTGCAGCAGCCAGTACGGCGTCAGGTGCCACTCCACCTGGCTGAACAGGCGCCAGATGTCATTGGTCACCGTGCCGTCGAAGTAGGTTTCCGAGGTGGCCTGGTCGTGGCGGTAGCTCATGCCGCTGACCAGCCGTACGCCGTCGGCAAGGCTCAGGGTGTCCTGGACTTCCAGGTCATAGCGGGTTTCGCGGATGTTCTGGTTCACCTGCCCGCAGACCGGCAGGTAGGCGCCGGCCGCCAACTGCTGGACCACCTGCTGCGCCAGCGCCCGCTCCTGCGGCGTTCCACGGGGAATGCGCGGCAGCGAGTCGGCGAAATTCTGCACGTACTTCGGGTTCAAGGACCACAGCTGCGCGAGCTGCGGGCTGAAGGCGATCTGCGCCTCGCACGCGCCGAAGTCCTGCAGGCGTTCCCAGTGTTCGGCGTATCCCTGCACGTAGAGGCTGTGCTCGGGGTTGGCGTCGAATGTCCAGCGCAGGGAGCCGGCGTAATCGCGGGCGGTCAGGTCGGAGTTGTCGTCTCCGGCGGCGATGTTGCCGAAGATCGGCTCGTAGGCGTAGGGCCGCTGGTTGCTGCCTTCCTTCGCGGCGAGCTGCCAGTCCAGGCTGTTGCGCAGGTCCAGGCTGTGGCTGGCCACCAGGTTGAAGCGGCTCAGCCGGCGACCGTCGCGGTAGTCGCGGCCGAACTGGTCGTGGTCGAAGCCATCGTCTTCCTGGCCGGAGAGCGACAGCCGATAGTCGCCGGAGCGGTCGTGGAGACCCTGGCTGGCGTACCAGTCGCGCACGCCGTTCTGCCCGGCGGTGTATTTCAGTCGCGTGCCCTGGCTGTCAGCGGGGTGGCGGGTGAGGATGTTGATCACGCCCATCAGCGCGTTGGCACCGTAGCTCACGGCGTTGGGCCCGCGGAACACCTCGATGCGGTCGATGTCCTCGATGGCCACCGGGATGTCGCTCCAGTCCACCGTGGCCAGCCCCGGGCGGTACACCGAGCGGCCATCCACCAGCACCTGCAGGCGTCGCGCCTCGGTGACGTTGGTGCCGTGGTAGTTCACCGTCGCCTGGTTGCCCGAGAGGTAGCCGACCATCATGCCCGGCACCAGGCGCATCAGCTCGGGGATGTCGCGGGCGCCGGAGGCCTTGATCAGGTCGCGGTCGAGCACCGTCATGCTGCCGGGGACTTCGGCGGGGGACTGTTTGAGCCGCGTCGCGGTCAGAACTTCAGGAACGTCGAGGCTGTCCACGAACAGATCGCCCGCCATGGCCTTGCCCGCCAGCAGCGCGGCAAGCAGGGTAAGCGGCAAAGGGACGCGGACGGGACGATGCACGGAACGGCCTTGTTCTCGGTTCTTCTCGGTTGGGTCGACGTCCTGAATCAGACGTTTCCTGTCAGACGGATGTTAAACGAGGCGGCGCTGATTGCCAGTCCCGCGATCCGCACTGGTCGCTCGCCGATGCGGCCTTATAATGCCCCAATCGCCGCCCCTGGGTGGCCACCAATGGAACAGACATGACACAGCAGCAACCGATCGCCGTCCTCGGGGGTGGCAGTTTCGGCACCGCCTTCGCCAATCTGCTGGCAGAAAACGGACAACGCGTTCGCCAATGGATGCGCGACGAGGAGCAGGCCGAGGCGATCCGCACCCGCCGCGAGAACCCCAACTACCTCAAGGGCGTGCGCATCCATGACGGCGTGGAGCCGACCACGGACCTCGCCGCAACCCTGGCCGAGTGCGAGATGATCTTCGTCGCGGTGCCTTCCAGCGCCCTGCGCAAGGTGCTCGACGGCCGCAGCGAGGAGCTGGCCGGCAGGATGCTGGTCAGCCTGACCAAGGGCATCGAGGCGCAGAGCTTCAAGCTGATGAGCCAGGTGCTCGAAGAGATCGCGCCGAAGTCCCGCATCGCGGTGATCTCCGGCCCGAACCTGGCGCGCGAGATCGCCGAGCACGAGCTGACCGCCACCGTGGTCGCCAGCGAGGACGAAGACCTCTGCGCCCAGGTGCAGCAGGCCCTGCACGGCCGCACCTTCCGCGTCTACGCCAGTGGCGACCGCTTCGGCGTCGAACTGGGCGGCGCATTGAAGAATGTCTACGCGATCATTGCCGGCATGGCCGCTGCGCTGGGCATGGGCGAGAACACCAAGGGCATGCTGATCACCCGCGCCCTGGCGGAGATGACCCGCTTCGCCGTCCAGCTCGGCGCCAACCCCATGACCTTCCTCGGCCTGGCCGGCGTGGGCGACCTGATCGTCACCTGTTCGTCACCCAAGAGTCGCAATTATCAGGTGGGCTTCGCCCTGGGCGAAGGCCTGACCCTGGAAGACGCCGTAGCTCGCATGGGCGAGACCGCCGAGGGCGTGAACACCCTCAAGGTGCTCAAGGCCAAGGCCGACGAGCTGCAGGTCTACATGCCGCTGGTGGCCGGCCTCAACGCCATCCTGTTCGGCGGCCGCACCCTCGAGCAGGTCATTGGCGCGCTGATGAGCGGCGAGCCGAAGACCGACGTCGACTTCATCCCCACCACCGGTTTCTGAGGAGGTATCGCCATGTCTGCTGAACGTCAGTCCGCTGATCGCCAGGAAAAGGAATCCCTGGTCCTGCGCGTCGTCTGGATGCTGGTCTTCGCGCTGGTTTGGTTCGTCGCCGAGATCATCCTCGGCGCCGTGGTGATCATCCAGTTGATCTACCGGATCATCTACGGCGCGCCCAGCGGCAGCCTGATGGGCTTCGGCGACAGCCTGAGCCAGTACTTCGCGCAGATCGGCCGCTTCGGCACTTTCCAGACCGAAGAAAAGCCCTTCCCGTTCGCCGACTGGCCGACCGCCCGTGCCCCGGAAGGCGAGACCCCGCACGACGTACCGCCGGCGCCGCACCCTGCGCGCGACGAAGAGCCCAAGCTTTGAAGCTCTGGCTGCTCCGCCATGGCGAAGCCGAGCCCCAGGCCCGCCGCGACTCCGAGCGCCGGCTGACGGCCCATGGCGTCAAGGAAGTACTGAAAAGCGCCGCCCAGCTGGCCGGCCAGCCGCTGGACGGCATCCTCGCCAGCCCGTACGTGCGCGCCCAGGAAACCGCCGAACTGGTCCGCGAGGCGCTGGGCTTCGAAGCTTCGGTCGGCACCGCGCCCTGGTTGACTCCGGACGACGATCCGAGAGACGTGCTGCGCTTCCTCGACGGCCGCAACGAGCGGAACCTGCTGCTGGTCACCCACCAACCGCTGGTGGGGGCGCTGGCCGGGCTGCTGGTGCATGGCAGCCGCAGCGACGCCGTGCCGTTCAGCACCGCCACCCTGGCGGAGCTGGAAGGCGAGGTGCCGGTGGCCGGGCTGATGGAGCTGGTGTCGCTGCACCATCCGCGGCATTCCTGATCGCGCTGAAAGCTCCCGGCCGTTCGGTTCCGGGGCTTTCCTCTCCCCAGCCCTGGCTGCGCGCCCCGCTCCGAAGGGAGAGGGAGCCGCCCGTGGCGGCTGATGCCGAGGTTTCATCCTGCTCCGAACGGTCCCCTCTCCCGCTTGCGGGAGAGGGCTAGGGAGAGGGCGCATCCTCCGGACAGGGCAAATCGTGCCCGAATGTTTCTGCGTAGGGCCCGTCGCAGAGCGGCTGGCGCCCATCCTTCGGCTAAATCCTACAAAACTTCACACGACCAGCCTTGTTTGCCACGGCACCGCGTGGAATATTCGACCAAGCAAGTGCTTGGTTGATCCATCGCTATATCCCTGAGCTACACCTCTGACAACAAGAACAAAGGAGGGGCACGTGGTTAAAGCAGTCCGATTACCACTCGACCTGTTCTATCAGCGCGAGAAGAGCCACCCGAACAAACGCTACCTGGTGCAACCGCTCAGCGGCGGCGAAGTACAGACCCTGACCTGGGGCGAAGTGGGCGAGCAGGCCCGTCGCGCCGCGGCCTGGCTGCGCAGCCTGGACCTGCCCGAAGGCAGCCGGGTGGCGATCATTTCGAAGAACTGCGCGCACTGGATAGTCGCCGATATCGCCATCTGGATGGCCGGCCACGTCTCGGTACCGCTGTATCCCAACCTCAGCGCCGATTCCGTGCGCCAGGTGATGACCCACTCCGAAGCGCGGGTGGCCTTCATCGGCAAGCTGGACGACTGGCCGGCGATGGAGGGCGGCATTCCCGAAGGCGTGCCCACCGTCGCGCTGCCGCTGCACCCGCAGGGTCGTTTCGACCAGCAATGGAGCGATCTGCAGCAGCACGCGCCGATCAGCGACGATCCACGCCCGGACGCCACCACCCTGGCGACCCTCATCTACACCTCCGGCACCACCGGAACGCCCAAGGGCGTGATGCACACCTTCGGCAACTTCGCCTTTGCCGCCAGCCACGCCATCGACCTGTTCGGCGTCGGCGAGGAAGACCGCCTGCTGTCCTATCTGCCGCTGTGCCACGTGGCAGAGCGCATGTTCGTGCAGATGGCGTCGATCTACGCCGGGCAGACGATCTTCTTCGCCGAGAGCCTGGACACCTTCGTCGCCGACATGCGCCGCGCGCGGCCCACGGTGTTCTTCGGCGTGCCGCGCATCTGGACCAAGTTCCAGATGGGCGTCTACGCGCAGATGCCGGCACAGAAGCTCGATCGCCTGCTGCGCCTGCCCATTGTCGGTCGTCTCGTTGGCCGCAAGGTGCTCGCCGGGCTTGGCCTCGATGCCGTGCGCTATGCCCTGTGCGGCGCCGCGCCGGTGCCCGAAGCGCTGCTGGACTGGTACCGGCGCCTGGGCCTGAGCGTGCTCGAGGTCTACGGCATGACCGAGAACTGCGGCTACTCCCACGTCTGCCGGCCCGGCGAGCAGCGCGTAGGCTGGATCGGCCGCAACAGCCCTGGCGTGGAGGTGCGCATCAGCGACGAGGGCGAGGTGCAGGTGCGCAGCGGCGCGACCATGGTCGGCTACTTCAAGGACCCGGAGCGCACTGCCGAAACCCTCACCGAGGATGGCTTCCTGCGCACCGGTGACAAGGGCGAGCAGGACGCCCAGGGCAATCTGCGCCTGACCGGTCGCATCAAGGAAATCTTCAAGACCGCCAAGGGCAAGTACGTGGCGCCGGCGCCCATCGAGAACCGCCTGGCCGTACATTCGCGGATCGAGCAGATCTGCGTGGTCGGCGACGGCCTGATCGCCCCGCTGGGCCTCTGCGTGCTCTCCGAAGTTGGCCGCCAGGAAGCCGCCAACGGCTCGCGCAGCCAGCTGGAGCAGAGCCTGCAGGAGCTGCTGAGCGAGGTGAACGAAGCGCTGGACAAGCACGAGCGCCTGGCGGGGCTGGTGCTGGTCAAGGACGTCTGGACGGTGGACAACGGCTTCCTCACGCCGACCCTGAAAATCAAGCGCAACGTGGTGGAAGGGACCTACGGCAAGCGCTTCAATGAATGGGCGGAGCGCCGCGAGGCGGTGCAATGGCATGAATGACAGAAGGAATGCGCAATGACCTGGCGCACCACGCCCGACCTGGAAAAACTCAACGCCAACCTGAAGAACACCATCGGCGAGGTGCTCGACATCCGCTTCGAGGCGTTCGACGACGACTCGCTGACCGCCAGCATGGTGGTGGATTCGCGTACCCATCAGCCCTACGGCCTGCTGCACGGCGGCGCATCGGTGGTGCTGGCGGAAACCGTCGGCTCGACCGCCAGTTACCTCTGCCTGGACAGCAGCAAGTACTACTGCGTGGGGCTGGAGGTGAACGCCAACCACCTGCGCGGCCTGCGCAGCGGGCGGGTGACGGCGGTGGCCAAGGCGGTGCACATCGGCCGCTCGACCCATGTCTGGGAAATCCGCCTGCATGGGGATGACGGCAAGCCGAGCTGCATCTCGCGGCTGACCATGGCGGTGGTGCCGCTGGAGCGTTGAGCCTGCGCTTGCGCCGTAGGATGGTGTGGAGCAAAGCGATACCCATCGATTCCTGCTCCAGCAGCCAGGGCCAGGGTGAGGGCTCTTGCTTTCGTAGGAGCGGGGGGGGTTGGCCCCCCCCCCCGCGGCCCCGGGGGGGGGGGGGGGGGGCGGCGAGGACGCCCGAAAACGCCA
>NZ_JBGLYK010000169.1:0-12886 GCF_047304025.1 Pseudomonas sp. Pseusp97
GCGTGCGGGCCGCCTGGACAGCTACCTGCGACATGGTCACAGTGACGACCCGCACGCCATGGCCCACCTGGGTGCGGTGGATGCCGCCCTGGCCGGCGCGGCCAGCTCCGAACAGGTGGCGGGGTTTTCGTCGATCCACCCGGCGCATTCGCGCAGCGCTCCGGCCGCGCGCTGGGCGCCACGCCCTTCTGCCGTGATCGGCGTTTTGCCCGCCTGGCCGCCGACCTGCCGGTATTCCTGCGGCAGAGTCACGGCGAGCGCGACCTGGCGCACCTGGGGCTGCACCTGAAGGCGGGGAACGAAGAGGCCTGGGCGCTGTGAGTCAGGCGCTCGACCTGATTGCCGCTTCCAGCGGTACGCCGGCATCCGTATGGCGAGCCTCGACGCAGCTGCAGCAACTGCCGCGTATCCGCCTGGACGAGCTGGCGCCGCCGGGCTGCCGCTTGGTGGTGGTGGCGCCGCACCCGGACGATGAGGTGCTGGCCTGCGGCGGCCTGCTGGCCAGCCTTGCTGCCGATACCCGCCCGGGGCTGCTGGTGTCGGTCAGCGATGGCGAGGGCAGTCATCCCGGCTCGCTGCATTGGACGCCACAGCGCCTGCGCACTACCCGCGAGCTGGAAAGCCGCATCGCCCTCGCCCGCCTGGGCCTGGACCTGCATCACTGGGACTGGCAGCGCCTGCATCTGCCCGACGCAGCGGTGGACGCCGACGAACTGGCCGCGCGCCTGCGCAACCTGATTCGCCCCGGCGACCGGCTGATCAGCACCTGGCGCTACGACGGCCACTGTGATCACGAAGCCACCGCCCTCGCCTGCGCCCAGGTCGCCGAGCAATTGCATGCGCGGCATTTCCAGGCGCCGGTCTGGGCCTGGCACTGGGCGCTGCCGGGCGACCCGCGCCTGCCCTGGTCGCAGGCACTGCGCCTGGATCTCGACGAGGCCGCCGTGCAGCGCAAGCGCGAAGCCATCCAGGCCCACGCCAGCCAGCTGGAGGGGCCTGATCCGGTGCTCGGCGAGCAGTTGCTGGAAACCCTTCTGCAGCCCTTCGAGGTGTTCTTCCCATGAACCGTCCCCTGAGCCTGGGCCTGCCGGCGAGCTACTTCGACGAGCTGTATGACGGCGATCCCGATCCCTGGCGCTTTCGCACCCGCTGGTACGAGCAGCGCAAGCGCGAGCTGATCCTCGCCTGCCTGCCCCGGCCGCACTTTCGCCACGCCTACGAGCCGGCCTGCGCCAACGGCGAAACCAGCGCCGCGCTGGCGCAGCGGGCGGACTGGCTGCTATGCAGCGACTACAGCGGCGCGGCCGTGGCGCTGGCGCGCAACCGGCTGGCCGGGTTGGAGAACGTGCGCATCGAGCAGCACCGCCTGCCCGAGGACTGGCCCAAGGCGCGCTTCGACCTGATCGTGCTCGGCGAGGTCGGTTACTACCTCGCCCCCAAGGCCTGGGAACTCACCGGCGAGCGGGCCCGCGAGAGCCTCTGCGAGGGCGGTGTGCTGCTCGCCTGCCACTGGCGCCACCCCATCGAGGGCTGCGCCCTGGCCGGCGACGAGGTGCATGAGGTATTGGCCGACGCCCTGGGCAAGCGCCCGGCGCTGCGCCACCTGGAAAGGGATTTTCGACTGGAGTTGTGGTTCGACGAGGAGGCGTGATGATCGGCGTGCTGGTGCCCGCTCACAATGAAGAAAAGGTTCTCGGAGACTGCCTTCGCTCGCTGCGCGAGGCGGCCCGGCATCCGGGGCTCGACGCAGAACCGGTGTGCATCCTGGTGGTGCTCGATGCCTGCAGCGACGGCAGCGAAGCCGTCGCCCGGGCGGCCGGAGCGGAGGTGCTGCACGTCGGCCGGCGCAATGTCGGCCATGCGCGCCGCGAAGGGGCCGAGTGGCTGTTGCAGCGTGGCGCCCGCTGGCTGGCTTGTACCGACGCGGACAGCTGCGTGAGTCGTGAATGGCTGGTGCGCCAGCTGGCGTTCGACGCCGAGGCGGTCTGCGGTACGGTGAGGGTCGGCGACTGGTCGAACCATGCGCCGCAAGTCCGCCGCCGCTATCTGGAGCTGTACCAGAGCCGCGAAGATCACCGGCACGTCCACGGTGCCAACCTTGGCATCTGCGCCCGCGCCTACCGGCGTGCGGGTGGCTTCCGGCCGCTGCCCAGCGACGAGGACGTGCACCTGGTCCGCGACCTGGAGCGCAGCGGCGCGCGCATCGTCTGGACGCACCAGACCTGCGTCACCACCAGCGCCCGCCACGACTTCCGCGCGCCGGGCGGCTTCGGCGAGTTCGTCCAGAGCCTGGCGGCGCCCTGACCGCTCGCGCGGAATTTCCGAACCATCGCCGAACGCCTCACTCACAGCCCAGGCAAGCCACCCATCCTTCGGAGGCCCCATGCCCGGAAATCGCGAGCCATCGATGGCGGCGCAGACCATCCGCCTGACCCTCAACGGGGAGGACCGGCAACTGCAGGTGCTGCCCTGGACCACCACCCTCGACCTGTTGCGCGAGCAGCTGGGGCTGATCGGCAGCAAGAAGGGCTGCGACCACGGCCAGTGCGGCGCCTGCACCGTGCTGCTGGACGGCCGCCGGGTGAACGCCTGCCTGCTGCTGGCGGTGATGCTCGATGGCCACCGCCTGACCACCATCGAAGGCCTGGCGCGCGATGGCGAGCTGCACCCGATGCAGGCGGCGTTCATCCGCCATGACGCCTTCCAGTGCGGCTACTGCACGCCGGGGCAGATCTGCTCGGCGGTCGCCCTGGCCCAGGAGCAGGCGCCCCACGACCGCGATGAATTGCGCGAGCGCATGAGCGGCAACCTCTGCCGCTGCGGCGCCTACCCGAACATCCTCGATGCCATCGAGGATGCCCTGCCCGCCAGCCGCCTGGAGGACCTATGACCCCCTTCGCCTACAGCCGTCCCGCCGCCATCGACGAGGCCGTGGCGCTGGCCGGCCCGCACACCCGCTTCATCGCCGGCGGCACCAACCTGGTGGACCTGATGAAGGAAGAGGTGGAGCGGCCGGAGCGGCTGATCGATATCAACGACCTGCCGCTGCGCGAGATCCGCGACACCGACAGCGGCGGCCTGTACGTCGGCGCGCTGGTGGACAACGCCACCCTTGCCGCTGCTCCACAGATCATCGAGCGCTACCCGCTGATCAGCCGCGCCATTCTCGCCGGCGCCTCGCCGCAGCTGCGCAACATGGCCAGCACCGGGGGCAACCTGCTGCAGCGCACGCGCTGCCATTACTTCTACGACCGCGCCGTGCCCTGCAACAAGCGCGAGCCTGGCAGCGGCTGCCCGGCGAAGGACGGCTTGAATCGCCAGCATGCGATCCTCGGCGCCAGCGAGCACTGCGTGGCGGTGCACCCGTCCGACCTGTGCGTGGCGCTGGCCGCGCTGAATGCCGTGGTGCACGTGCGCAGCCCGCAGGCCCAACGCTGCCTGTCCTTCGAGCAATTCCACCGCCTGCCCGGCAGCCGCCCGCAGGAGGACAACATCCTCGCCGCCGACGAGCTGGTGCTGGGCATCGAATTGCCCGGCGAAGGTTTCCCCGATCACTGCGCCTACCTCAAGGTGCGCGACCGCGCGTCCTATGCCTTCGCCCTGGTTTCCGTAGCCGTGGGCCTGCTGCTGGACGGCGCCGGGCACATCGCCCAGGTCAACCTCGCGCTGGGCGGCGTGGCCCACAAACCCTGGCGCGACGCCGAGGCCGAAGACCTGCTGCTGGGCAAGCCGCCCGAGGCCGCGTATTTCCAGCGCTGCGCCGAGCACCTTCTGCGCAAGGCCAGGCCGCTGCACGACAATGCCTTCAAGGTGGAACTGGCGCGGCGCAGCATCGTCCGCGCGCTGCAACTGGCGACGGGAGGTGAGCGATGAACAGCAAGCTGCACCATGCCATCGGCACACCGCTGGACCGGGTCGACGGCCCGCTGAAAGTCACCGGCGGCGCGCGCTACGCGGCTGAATACAGTGCCGCAGGACTGCTGCATGGCGCAGTGGTCAGCAGCTCCATCGCCCGCGGCCGGATCATCGGCATCGACAGCGACGCCGCCAGCGCCCTGCCCGGTGTACGCCTGGTGATGACCCATCTCGACCGGCCAGCGCTGGCCCCCGACGACGACAGCTACGAAGACCAGGACTCCGCCGACGGTTCCTCCTTCCGCCCGCTGTTCAATGATCGGGTGCTGTACAACGGCCAGCCGGTGGCCCTGGTCGTCGCGGAGGACCTGGAAACGGCGCGCCACGCCGCCTCCCTGGTGCGCATCGAATACCAGCGCGAACCGCACTCGACCGACCTGCGCAGCAACCAGGAGCAGGCCATCGCCGCCCCCGCCGAACTGCCCGGCCCCCGCGGCGATGCCGATGGCGCGCTGAGCAGCGCGCCGGTGCGCATCGAGGCCGAATACGAGCTGCCGGTCGAACATCACAACCCGATGGAGCCCCACGCCTCCACGGTGATCTACCAGCCCGACGGCAGCCTGCTGGTGCACGACAAGACGCAGGGCTCGCAGAACAGCCAGAACTACCTGTGCCAGGTGCTCAAGCTCAAGCCGTCGCAAGTGCGGGTGCAGGCGGCGTTCGTCGGCGGCGCCTTCGGCTCCGGCCTGCGCCCGCAGTACCAGTTGCCGCTGGCCGCCATGGCGGCGCTAAAGCTGCGGCGTTCAGTGCGCGTGACGCTGACCCGCCAGCAGCAATTCACCTTCGGCTACCGGCCGCGTACGGTGCAACGCCTGGGCCTGGGAGCCGACGAAGAAGGCCGCCTGCTCGGCCTGGTGCATCAGGTGACCGGGCAGACCTCGCGCTTCGAGCGCTTCACGGCGCACGTCGCGGAGTGGTCCGGCATGCTCTACCACTGCGACAACGTCCGCCTGACCTACCGCCTGGTCCCGCTGGACGTCTACACCCCGCTGGACATGCGCGCCCCCGGTGCCGCGGAAGGGGTGTACGCGCTGGAATGCGCAATGGACGAGCTGGCCTGGGCCGCCGGAATCAACCCGCTGCACCTGCGCCTGATCAACTTCACCGAGGTCAACCAGAATCTCGGCAAACCTTACTCCAGCAAGGCGCTGCGCGACTGCTACAGCGAAGGCGCGCGGCAGTTCGGCTGGCCGACGCAGATGCCAGAACCCGGCAGCCTGCGTGAAGGCCACCTGCGCATCGGCTTCGGCATGGCCACCGGCGTCTGGGAAGCCCTGCAGATGCCGGCGAGCGCCAGTGCGGCGCTGGCACCGGATGGCAGCGTGGTGGTGGCCAGCGCGACCACCGACATCGGCACCGGTACCTACACCGCCATGACCCAGATAGCCGCGCAGGCGCTCGGCCTGCCGCCGGAGCGGGTGCGTTTCATGCTGGGCGATTCGGCGTTGCCGCAGGCGCCGCTGCAAGGCGGCTCCTTCACCGTGTCCTCGGTGGGCAGTGCGGTGCGCGAAGCCTGCCTTGCCTTGCGGCAGAACCTCCTGGACGCGGCGCGGCAGCTGCCATCGAGCCCCTTCCAGCATTTCACCGACGACCAGGTGGAGTGCAGCGCCGGGCAACTGCAGGCGAAAACCGCCGAGCACCGGGTCAGCTTCGCCGAACTGTTCCAGCGCTACGGCAGCCTCCAGGCGAGCGCCACCGCCCATCCTTCGCCGCTGCGCCAGCGCTACGCGACGGCCACCCATTCGGCAGTCTTCGTCGAGGTGGCGGTGGACGAGGCGCTGGGTACGGTGCGGGTGCGCCGGGTGGTCAGCGCCATCGCCGCCGGCCGGGTGGTCAACCCGAAGACCGCGCGCAGCCAGATCCTCGGCGGCGTGGTCTGGGGCGTGAGCATGGCGCTGCACGAGGCCAGCCTGATGGACCACGGCCTGGGTCGATTCATGAACCATAATCTTGCCGAGTACCACATCCCGGTGCAGGCCGACATCGGCGACATCCGCGTGCTCTTCGTCGACGAACCGGACGCGGTGGTCAATCCGCTGGGCTCCAAGGGCGTCGGCGAGATCGGCATAGTCGGCGTGGCGGCGGCGGTCGCCAACGCGGTCTACCATGCAACCGGGAAACGCATCCGCGAACTGCCCGTCACCCTGGACAAGCTGCTGTGACTCGCGAAAGGAGGTACAGATGCCCAGTCCGCGCTACACCAATCGTCGCCACGCCGGCATCGCCCTGGCGATGGTCCTGCGCGACATGCCGTTGGCCGCCCCGCTGGTCCTCGCCCTGCCCCGCGGCGGCGTGCCGGTCGCCAGGGAGATTGCGCGCATCCTTGGCGCGCCGCTGGACGTGCTGCTGGTGCGCAAGATAGGCGCACCGGGCAATGAGGAGTACGCCCTGGGCGCCATCGTCGACGGCCCGGAGCCGAACTGGGTGGTGGATGAGCAGATGCTGGCGCGCTTCGATCCGCCGCCGGAGTGGTTCGAGCAGCAGGTAATGGAGCAGCTTCGCGAGCTGGAGCGCCGCCGCCTGCTCTACCGTGGCGTGAAGGCTCCGGCGCGGCTGGAGGGCCGCGACCTGATCGTGGTCGACGATGGCCTTGCCACCGGCAGTACCATGCGTGCCGCATTGCAATGCCTGCGGGCGCAGCATCCGCAGCGGATCGTGCTCGCCGTGCCGGTGGGCCCGGAGGAAACCGTGCAGAGGCTGCGCGAGCAGGTTGACACGCTGATCTGCCTGGATACCCCCTCGCCGTTCCGCGCGGTGGGCGACCACTACCGCGACTTCCACCAGCTGAGCGATCAGGAAGTGATCGACCTGCTGATGAAATGACCGCACGTTCGCTTTCACCTGAAATACCTTACCAGCGGCCTACCCTCTCCCCCCGCCCTCTCCCTGAAGGGAGAGGGAGCCAATCGGCACTCTCGGGCAGCACGGAATCGGCCGGACAGCGCAGGGCTATTCGTGCGCGCCGGACAGTCCCCTCTCCCTTCAGGGAGAGGGTTAGGGAGAGGGGACTGCCCCCGGCACGAGCCTTCAGAAGACCGTTGCTCTTACAAGGGCCTCGTCAGCCGCTTTCGCGCTCCAGCACGCGGCAGCCGAGCAGGTTCAAGCGCTCTACCGCGCCCTCAAGCGGCACCACACCGATGGATTGCAGCACCCGCAGGGCGGCGATTTCGCCGATCTCGCGGGCCGGAGGCTTGATCGTCGACAGGCTCGGCAGCAGCATCGGCGCGAAGGGATAGTCGCCAAATCCCAGTACTGCGCAATCCTCGGGAATCTTCAAACCGGCGCGCTGGCCGGCGAGCAGTCCGCCAGCGGCCAGGTTGTCGTTGGCGAAGATGATCGCCTCGGGCCGCTGCGCTCCCCGCGCCATCAAGGCTTCCATGGCCTGGCGGCCGGCTTCGAAAGGTGCGCTCCGGGTGGGAACGAACATCCACGGCTCGCCGCCCAGTTCGCGCAGGGTGTCGGCGTAACCGTCGCGGCGATCCAGAGCGCTGAAGTCGCCGGGCGCGCTGTTCTGCACGAACGCGATGCGCCGATAGCCCTTGCCGTGCAGATGACGCACCGCGTCCACACCGACCTGGAAGTGCGAAAAGCCGACCTGGATCGGCGCGCGCTCGGGCTGGTAGTCCCAGACCTCCACCACCGGCATGTCGGCGCCGGCGATCAACTTTTCGGTGGCCGCAGTATGGAAGTGGCTGGTCAGCACCAGCGCCGCCGGATTCCAGCCGAGGAAGGCGCGCACGGCGCTTTCCTCCTTGTCTTCGGAGAAGTAGCTGGAGGCCAGCAGCAGCTGGTAGCCGTGGGCGGCCAGGGTGTCGCTGAAGGCCTGGATGGTGTCGGCAAAGATCGGCCCTGAAATGTTCGGCACCACCATGCCCACTATCCTGCCCCGCGCCGAAGCCAGGCCGCCCGCCACCTGGTTGGGAACGTAGCCCAGTTCCTCCACCGCCGCGCCGATACGCTCGCGCAGGTCATCGGACAGCTGTGCCGGCTGGTTGAAATAGCGCGACACGCTGATGGCGGAAACGCCTGCGAGTTCGGCGACCGCTGTCAGCGTCACGCGTCCTGCGCCACGGCGTTTGCGAGGGGTCTGGTTGGCCAACGCGGCTCTCCTGCTGCGGTTCCTGGGATTACATATAAGGAATATAAACGTAATTTTTAATTATTTGACGATCTATTTGGTGATTCAGGATACTCGTCGATGTTAGCGCTACCAACACAAACTGTCCGCAACGATCCAGCCACTCGCACGAGCGAGCGCTCGTGACAGTCCCGCAGAAAAGGCGCCCCGGCAAAGAGAACCGAGGGCGGACCAGGGCAAGAAGGAGTGGCTATGCAATCGCAACAACGGGGGACGCTCGGCCGTCCGCAATTCACCGGCCGGCGCAGCGCGCTGGCCCTGGGCATCGCCAGCGTGATCGGCGCACTGGCCTGCAGCGTGCAGGCAGCCGAAACCGCCAATGGCGACAGCCAATCCGCCGACTCGGCGCCGACATTGAAAGCGGTGACCGTTACCGCCACCCGCCGCGAGGAATCGCTGCAGAAGGTCCCGGTGGCCGTCTCGGTGATCGATGGCGAGCAGCTGGAGCGCGACAACCGCAACAACGTGTCGAGCATCGTCCAGCAGGTGCCGAGCCTGAACTTCCGCACCGGCGCCTCGAACAAGGACACCTCGCTGTTCGTCCGTGGCGTGGGCACCATTTCCACCTCCCCCGGCGTCGAGCCGAGCGTGTCGACGGTGATCGACGGCGTGGTGCTCGGCCGTCCCGGCCAGGCGACCCTGGACCTGCTCGACGTCGAGCGCATCGAAGTGCTGCGCGGCCCGCAGGGCACGCTGTTCGGCAAGAACGCGTCGGCCGGCGTGCTCAACGTGGTGACCCGCGAAGTGCCGGACGAAACCACCGGCTACATCGACTACTCGCACTTTGGCGGCGGCAACGAGAACCGCACCCGCTTCGGCATCGGCGGTACGCTGATCCCCGGCAAGCTCAAGGCCAGCGTCACCACCCTGGTGGGCAGCTACGACGGCAACGTGGACAACGTCTACAACGGCCACGAAGTAAACGGCTACAACCGCGCCGGCGCGCGCACGAAGTTCGAACTCACCCCCAACGACGACCTCAAGGTCACCCTGATCGCCGACTACATGCACGGCAACGACGACAGCCCCAGCGGCGTCATCACCAGCACTTCCAGCGCGGCCTTCGCCAATGCCCTGCGCCCGGTCACGCCGGACAGCGACAACCGCAAGATCAACAGCGACTACCGCACCCACGTCGACGA
Source organism: Pseudomonas sp. Pseusp97 (assembly GCF_047304025.1). NCBI lineage: Bacteria > Pseudomonadati > Pseudomonadota > Gammaproteobacteria > Pseudomonadales > Pseudomonadaceae > Pseudomonas > Pseudomonas sp. Pseusp97. The sequence goes on from NZ_JBGLYK010000169.1 coordinate 9,196, forward strand.
CACCAGCAAGGGACTGTCGGCGCAGCTGGACTGGAACCTGGGCGACTACACCCTGACCTCCATCAGCGCCTGGCGCGGCTGGGACAACACCCAGTGGCAGGATGGCGACCGTCTTTCCCGGGTCACCGCGAGCATCCCCAGCTCCCACGACAAGGGCGAGCTGAACTACGACCAGTACTCCCAGGAACTGCGCCTGGCCTCGCCCAGGGGCGAGTTCCTCGAATACGTCGGCGGCCTCTACTACATGCACGCCGTGGACGATGAGACCTACCGCCGCGTGGTGACTTCCACCACCGCGCAGAACACCGGCGTGGCCGACTACGGCACGCGCAGCGACACCTACGCGGTGTTCGGCGAAAGCACGCTGAACTTCACCGACGACTTCCGTGGCATCGCCGGCCTGCGCTACACCCACGACGACCTGGAATACGACCACCGCCGCCGCTCCACTTCGGCCACCGCGGTGACCGGCATCCAGCCATCCACCTCCAGCTCCGGCTCCACCGACGAGGACGGCTGGTCCGGCCGACTGGGCCTGCAGTACGACCTCAGCGAGCAGCTCACCAGCTACCTGACCTACTCGCGCGGCTACAAGGGCCCGGCCTACAACGTGTTCTTCAACATGCAGCCGCGCGACACCGAGGCGCTCAAGCCGGAGACCTCCAACTCCTGGGAAGCGGGCCTGAAGACCACCGCGCTGGATAATCGCCTGACCGCCAACCTCGCGGTGTTCCACACCGTCTACGACAACTACCAGGCGAACTTCTACGACACCGTCGCCGGGCAGGTGGTGACCCGCCTGATCAACGCCGGCAAGGTCAAGAGCGAAGGCGCCGAGCTGGACTTCAGCTACCAGGCCACCCGCCAGTTGAAGGTCTCCGGCGCGGTCGCCTACACCAAGGCGCGTATCGACAGCTTCGCCTGCCCGGCGGGCGCGGCGGCTGCCTGCAACGTCAACGGCAAGCCGCTGCCCTTCTCGCCGGACTGGAAGAGCTACGTACGCGCCGACTACAGCATCCCGCTGGATAACGGACTGGATGTGGAGCTGGGCACCGATTACAGCTGGCAGGACAAGGTGCAGTACGACCTCAGCCAGAACCCCGACACCATCCAGGGCGCCTACGGCCTGTGGGGCGCCAGCATTGCCCTGGCCGACTACAACGACGGCTGGCGCGTCGCCCTGCTGGGCAAGAACCTCACCGACAAGTCCTACTCGCCCCTGCTGGCCAGCGGCGGCAGCTACATCTACCGCATGGTGCCGCGCGACGACGGCCGCTACTTCGGCGTGGAGCTGCGCAAGGACTTCTGATCGTCTGAACCAGGCGGCGCCGGCTCGCCCCGGCGCCGCAGAGAAGAACGCCCACGCCGCCTTGCGTCCCTCCCGACGGACACACAGGAAAACCAACATGACACGCACCCTTTCCCTTGGCGCTTTTCTCATGGCCACCGGTCACCACATCTCGGCGTGGCGCCACCCCGAAGTGCCGGCCGACGGCGGCCTCGATTTCCGCCTCTACAAGCGCCTGGCGCAGGTGGCTGAAGCGGCGAAGTTCGATGCCGTCTTCGTCGCCGACAGCGTTGCGGCGCCTACCGCCGACATCGCCAGCCGCATGGCGCGCTCCGACCACTTCGAGCCGCTGACCCTGCTCTCGGCGCTGGCGGCGGTGACCGAGCGCATCGGCCTGGTGGCTACCGTGACTACCAGCTACAACGAGCCGTACCACGTGGCGCGCAAGTTCGCCTCGCTGGACCACCTTTCCGGCGGCCGCGCCGGCTGGAACCTGGTCACCTCCGATGCCGCCGCCGAGGCGCTGAACTTCAACCGCCAGGAGCACTTCGGCCATGCCGAGCGCTACTCCCGCGCACGGGAATTCCACGAAGTGGTCACCGGCCTGTGGGACAGCTGGGAAGACGACGCCTTCACCCGCGACAAGGCCAGCGGCCAGTACTACGACCCGGCCAAGCTGCATGTGCTCAATCATCAGGGCGAACACTTCCGCGTGCAGGGCCCGCTGAATGTGGCGCGCTCGCCCCAGGGGCGCCCGGTGATCGTCCAGGCCGGCAGCTCGGAGACCGGCCGCGAGCTGGCCGCGCAGACCGCCGAAGTGGTGTTCACCGCACAGACCTCGCTGGCCGCCGCCCGCGACTTCTACAACGATCTCAAGGGCCGCCTGCCACGCTTCGGCCGTAGCCCGGATGACCTGCGCATCATGCCCGGCGTGTTCGTGGTGGTCGGCCAGAGCCAGGCCGAGGCGCAGGAGAAATTCGAGGAATTCCAGGAGCTGGTCGAGCCGCAGGTGGGCGTGGCGCTGCTCTCGCGCATGCTCGGCAACTTCGACCTCTCCGCCTACCCGCCGGACGGCCCGCTGCCCAAGCTGCCCCTCACCGACAGCGGCCAGCGCAGCCGCCAGCTGCTGCTCACCGAACTGGCCGGGCGCGAGAACCTCACCCTCGCCCAATTGGGCCGGCGCATCGCTGGCGGGCGCGGCCACTACAGCCTGATCGGCACGCCGGCGCAGATCGCCGACGAACTCCAGGCCTGGTTCGAAGGCGGCGCCGCCGATGGCTTCAACGTGCTGGTGCCACACCTGCCCGGCGGGCTGGAAGACGTGGCCAACCACGTCGTGCCGGAACTGCAGCGGCGCGGGCTGTTTCGCCGCGAGTACAACGGCAGCACCCTGCGCGAGCATCTGGGGCTCAAGCGCCCGGCCAACCGCTACACCCTCTGACGATTCACGGCCGCCCCCCTGCGGCCCGTTTGCCCAGCTGCCTGTTTTAAAAGGAGTTTCCATGACCTACCTCGCCCACCCCGAGCGCTACCAGCGCATCCCTTATCGCCGCGTCGGCCGCAGTGGGCTGGTGCTGCCCGCCCTCTCCCTGGGCCTGTGGCACAACTTCGGCGACAGCGTACCGCTGGACCGCCAGCGCGCCCTGCTGCGCACCGCCTTCGACCTGGGTATCAACCATTTCGACCTGGCCAACAACTACGGCCCGCCCTACGGCAGCGCCGAGATCAACTTCGGCCGCCTGCTGCGCGAAGACTTCGCCGCCTACCGCGATGAGCTGGTGATCTCCACCAAGGCCGGCTGGGACATGTGGCCGGGTCCCTACGGCCAGGGCGGCAGCTCGCGCAAGTACCTGCTCTCCAGCCTCGACCAGAGCCTCGTGCGACTGGGGGTGGACTACGTCGACATCTTCTACTCGCATCGCTTCGACCCGGACACGCCGCTGGAGGAAACCGCCGGGGCACTGGCCAGCGCCGTGCAACAGGGCAAGGCGCTGTACGTGGGCATTTCGTCCTATTCGGCCGGCAAGACTGCCGAGCTCGCCGCGCTGCTGAAGGAATGGAAGGTGCCGCTGCTGATCCACCAGCCGGCCTACAACCTGCTCAACCGCTGGGTGGAGAAAGACCTGCTGGCCACCACCGACGAACTGGGTACCGGCGTCATCGCCTTCACCCCGCTGGCCCAGGGACTGCTCACCGACCGCTACCTGAACGGCGTGCCGGCCGACGCGCGGGTCAACCAGCCGGGCGGCGCTTCGCTGCGGCCCGAGCACCTGTCCGAGGACAACCTGCGCCGCGCCCGCGCGCTGATCGCCCTCCACGACATAGGAGTCTCTAATACACAACAGAAGCTGCCGACGAAAAGAGAGCTGTAGATCTAGGTCGTCCCCGGTTCATTAAAAAAAA
>NZ_JBGLYK010000016.1:0-52081 GCF_047304025.1 Pseudomonas sp. Pseusp97
GGGGGGGCGGGGCGTCGTCTGCCCCCGGGCCGGGGCGGGGCGGGGGGGGGGGGGGGTCGGCGGGGCGGGGGGGGGGCCGCGCCGGGCGGCGCCCGGCCCGATCAGCGATCTGCTCAGGGAGCGCGGTTGTTCTGCTGCTTGAGCAGGTCGCGGATCTCGGTCAGCAGGGTTTCCTCGGGCGTAGGAACCGGCGGTGCGCTGGGCTCGGCCGCTTCCTCGCGCTTGAGGCGGTTGATCGCTTTCACGCCCATGAAGATGGCGAAGGCGACGATGATGAAATCCAGGCAGGTCTGAATGAACTTGCCGTAGGCCAGGACCACGGCTGGCACATCGCCTTCGGCGGCCTTGAGCGTGATGGCGAGGTCCGAAAAGTCCACGCCGCCGATCAGCAGGCCGATGGGCGGCATGATCACGTCGCCGACGAAGGACGAGACGATCTTGCCGAACGCGGCACCGATGATGATACCGACGGCCATGTCGACCACGTTGCCTTTGACGGCGAAGGCCTTGAATTCGCTAAGCAGACTCATGCACAGACTCCTTGTTACGCAATAGAGGGGGACAGGCGCAGTTTAGCGGTCAATAGAGCCGCGTTCATTCCGAAAATTCATACCGATGTTCTGTGTGACCGCCGGACTGGGAAGCTTCCGCGGCCTGGTCTAGGCTCAAGGGAATGTTCACCCGCAACCAAGGAGGCCCGCCATGCCGCTCGAGCATCATCCGCTATCCCGCGAATTCCCTGACCAGAAGGCCCTGATGACGCGTCTGCACGGCAAGGACACGACTTTCACCCGACTGGCCGCCAGCTACGAAGAGCTGGACAGGAAAATCTACGATATCGAGGACGGCCGCGAGGCGATGGACGACCTCGCTCTGAATTCCCTCAAGCTGCAACGCGTGACGCTGAAGGACGAGATCGCCGACCTGCTCAAGCGATCCGGCTGAGCTTGATCGGAGTCAAGGGTGCGTGTCGGAGCGAGGCGTAGGCTCCTGTCATCTCTTTCCAACCGGTGCCACCGCCATGCGTAAAGCCATTTCGTCCTCTGGCAATACCGTCACCAAGCTCCCCAAACGCAACGTCGAAGCCCTGCGCGCGCAGGAGCGGCTGGTTCGCCTGAAGCTGCAATACGAGCTGCTGGACCAGCGCATCGGTCGCGTGGAGGAGGGCATCGAACGCCCCGACTGCACCCTGGCCTCGTTGCTGATGCGCCGTGAAAGCCTCAAGCACGATATGGAGAGCCAGTACCGCCGCCTGGCGAGCTGAACCGCTCCACCCGATTGGCTTATGATGGGGACTTTGCATTCGACGGAAGTCCCCCATGGCCAAGGCCAAGCGCATGTACGGCTGCACCGAGTGCGGCGCCACCTACCCGAAATGGGCCGGCCAGTGTCCTGATTGCGGTGCCTGGAACACCCTGGTCGAGACCGTCGTCGATACCACGCCCACCGGCGGCTCGGGCGGCAGTGCTTCCGGCCGTGGCGGCTGGGCCGGCCAGCAGGCCAACATCAAGACCCTCGCCGAAGTCAGCGTCGAGGAAATGCCGCGCTTCTCCACCGCCTCGGCGGAGCTCGACCGCGCCCTGGGCGGCGGCCTGGTCGACGGCTCGGTGGTGCTGATCGGCGGCGACCCCGGTATCGGCAAGTCCACCATTCTCCTGCAGACCCTCTGCAACATCGCCACGCGCCTGCCGGCGCTCTACGTCACGGGCGAGGAATCCCAGCAGCAGGTCGCCATGCGCGCCCGCCGCCTGGGCCTGCCCGAAGACAAGCTCAAGGTCATGACCGAGACCTGCATCGAGACCATCATCGCCACGGCGCGCCAGGAAAAGCCCAAGGTAATGGTGATCGACTCGATCCAGACCATTTTCACCGAACAGCTGCAATCCGCGCCCGGCGGCGTCGCCCAGGTACGCGAGAGCGCGGCGTTGCTGGTGCGTTTCGCCAAGCAGAGCGGCACGGCGATCTTCCTGGTCGGTCACGTCACCAAGGAAGGCTCCCTGGCCGGCCCGCGCGTGCTGGAGCACATGGTCGACACGGTGCTGTATTTCGAGGGCGAATCCGACGGCCGCCTGCGCCTGCTGCGGGCGGTGAAGAACCGCTTCGGCGCGGTGAACGAGCTGGGCGTGTTCGCCATGACGGATCGCGGTCTGAAGGAAGTTTCCAACCCCTCGGCGATCTTCCTCACCCGCGCCCAGGAATCGGTGCCGGGCAGCGTAGTGATGGCCACGTGGGAAGGTTCGCGACCGATGCTGGTAGAGGTACAGGCGCTGGTGGACACCAGCCACCTGGCCAACCCGCGCCGGGTGACCCTGGGGCTGGACCAGAACCGCCTGGCCATGCTGCTGGCGGTCCTGCACCGCCACGGCGGCATCCCGACCTACGACCAGGACGTGTTCCTCAACGTGGTTGGCGGTGTGAAGGTTCTGGAAACGGCGTCGGACCTGGCACTGATGGCGGCGGTGATGTCCAGCCTGCGCAACCGCCCGCTGGACCACCAACTGCTGGTGTTCGGCGAGGTCGGCTTGTCCGGCGAGGTGCGTCCGGTACCCAGTGGCCAGGAGCGCCTGAAGGAAGCGGCCAAGCACGGTTTCAAGCGCGCCATCGTGCCCAAGGGCAATGCGCCGAAGGAGTCGCCGCCCGGTCTGCAGGTGATCGCCGTGACGCGCCTGGAGCAGGCGCTGGATGCGTTGTTCGAGTAGCTGCTTTTCGTAGGAGCGAGCTTGCTCGCGAACATTTTCCGGCTGCTCCAGCGTCAGGCGGTTCGCGAGCAATAACGATGACGTCCCCCGCTCCTACAGGAACAGCTCAGTGCTCGCTGAGCAGCGTCAGCTCCCGCTCCAGCAGGGATTCGTCGCCCAGGTTCAGCTCCACCAGGCGCCGCAGGTGGCTGATGGAGTCCAGGTCGATGTGCCGGCAGTTGAAGCCCAGCAGGCCTTCGCGCTCCCAGGCGAGGTCCGCCTCCATATAGACGTTGACGTCGAAGCCCAGGTAGATACGTACCTGCACCGGCTCCTGGGCAACGATGTTCCAGTGTTCCGGCCGCTGCACCAGCAGCCCCTGCAGGGACAGGTCGAGCAGCGTCACCTTCCAGCGCTGGTCGCCCTGGCTGATCTCCGTGCCGGCGTCGAAGGCGATGCGCCGGAAGCGCCGGCGCTCGTCGTGATCGTCAGTCATGTCGTGGCTCTCCGGCCGTTTCTGCTTCGCCTCACTATAGACGCAAGGCATTGCTGACGCGTCGTACACCGATTGCTGACGTTTCGTCCGACAGACGCAGCCCGCGCGGGTTTGACAGCTTGCGGACCCTCGCCAAAGCTCCATGTGCGTTTAACCACTACAACTGCGGAGTGCAGAGCATGGACAAGAAACTCATCAAGGGTCTGATTTTTGGGGTTATCAGCGTTGCCAGCCTGGCAGCGCACGCAGATGAAGCCGGCCAGAGCGGCAAGGGGTGCGGCTGGGGCAACATGGTCTTCGACGGTCAGCGCGGCCTGTTCCCGCACCTGCTGGCCACCACCACCAACGGCACCTCGGGCAACGCCACCTTCGGCCTGACCTCCGGTACCAACGGTTGCGACGCCAGCCAGCGCATTTCCTATGGCGGCCGTTCGATCTTCGCCATGAACGGCATGCTCGACAACATCGCCGAGAACATGGCCCAGGGTCATGGCGAGGCACTGGACGCCTATGCCGTCCTGCTCGGTATTCCGACCCAGGACCGCGCGCACTTCGCCCAGGTCACCCAGCAGCACTTCGGTGAGATCTTCACTTCGCAGAACGCCACCGGCGAGCAGGTGCTGAACAACACCCTGGCGGTGATGAGCCGCGACCAGGTGCTGGCGCAGTACGCCAAACAGCCGGCCTGATCGACTGCAACGCCGCAAAGGCCCGCCCCAGGCGGGCCTTTTCATTTTCTGACCCTGCGGTTTAGCGCCTTTGACCTCCGGCAATAAACGCGTAACCCCTCTAGACTAAGGTCGTATGAATGGGTCGCCGGAAAAGACTAGAATTTTTCTGCGAATTCTCGCCTTCAAACTGTCGGAAGCCTCGCTATGAACAATAACAACAGCCTGCTACGTCACCTCGCCTGGCTGGCAGTGGCGATAGTCGGTGCATTTGCCTTGGGAGTCGTGGCACTACGTCGCGGCGAAGCCATCAACGCACTGTGGATCGTCGTCGCGGCGGTAGCCATCTACCTGGTCGCCTACCGCTACTACAGCCTGTTCATCGCCACCAGGGTGATGCAACTGGACCCCAACCGAGCGACCCCCGCGGTCCTCAACAACGACGGCCTGGACTACGTCCCGACCAACAAGCACATCCTCTTCGGTCACCACTTCGCCGCCATCGCCGGCGCCGGCCCGCTGGTCGGCCCGGTACTGGCCGCGCAGATGGGCTACCTGCCCGGCACGCTCTGGCTGATCGCCGGTGTGGTGCTGGCCGGTGCCGTACAGGATTTCATGGTTCTGTTCATCTCCAGCCGCCGCAACGGGCGTTCCCTGGGTGAACTGGTGCGCGAGGAAATGGGGCAGGTGGCGGGGACCATCGCTCTGTTCGGCGCGTTCCTGATCATGATCATCATCCTCGCGGTTCTCGCGCTGATCGTGGTGAAGGCCCTGGCCGAAAGCCCGTGGGGCATGTTCACCGTGCTGGCGACCATCCCGATTGCGCTGTTCATGGGCGTGTACATGCGCTACATCCGCCCGGGCCGCATCGGCGAGATATCCGTGGTCGGCATCCTGCTGCTGCTGGGCTCCATCTGGCTCGGCGGGCAGATCGCCGCCAGTCCCGAATGGGCTCCGGTATTCACCTTCCACGGTGTGCAGATCGTCTGGATGCTGATCGGCTACGGCGCCGTCGCCTCGGTGCTGCCGGTGTGGCTGCTGCTGGCCCCGCGTGACTACCTGTCGACCTTCCTCAAGATCGGCACCATCATCGCCCTGGCCATCGGCATCGTGATCGTCTCGCCGGAGCTGAAGATGCCGGCCCTGACCCAGTTCACCGACGGCACCGGCCCGGTGTGGAAGGGCGGCCTGTTCCCGTTCCTGTTCATCACCATCGCCTGTGGCGCGGTGTCCGGCTTCCACGCGCTGATCTCCTCGGGCACCACGCCCAAGCTGCTCAACCGCGAGCCCGACGCCCGCTACATCGGCTACGGCGGCATGCTGATGGAGTCCTTCGTAGCCATCATGGCGATGGTCGCTGCCTCGGTCATCGAACCGGGCATCTACTTCGCCATGAACAGCCCGCCGGCCGTGGTCGGCGCCGACGTCAACGCGGTGGCCGCGACCGTCAGCAGCTGGGGCTTCGCCATCACTCCGGATGTGCTGACCCAGACTGCCAAGGACATCGGCGAGACCACCATCCTGGCCCGTGCCGGTGGTGCGCCGACCCTCGCGGTGGGCATCGCGCACATCCTCCACCAGGTGCTGCCGGGTGAGAACACCATGGCCTTCTGGTACCACTTCGCGATCCTCTTCGAGGCGCTGTTCATCCTCACCGCGGTGGACGCCGGCACCCGTGCCGGGCGCTTCATGCTGCAGGACCTGCTGGGTAACTTCGTCCCAGCGCTGAAGAAGACCGAATCCTGGACTGCCAACATCATCGGCACCGGCGGTTGCGTCGCGCTGTGGGGCTGGCTGCTGTACCAGGGCGTGGTCGACCCGCTGGGCGGCATCAACACGCTTTGGCCGCTGTTCGGCATCTCCAACCAGATGCTCGCCGGTATCGCGCTGATGCTCGCCACCGTCGTGCTGATCAAGATGAAGCGCCAGCAGTACGTCTGGGTGACCGCCCTGCCGGCCGCCTGGCTGCTGATCTGCACCACCACCGCCGGCCTGATCAAGCTGTTCGACAGCAACCCGGCCGTAGGCTTCATCGCCCTGGGCAAGAAGTACTCCGCAGGTCTCGACGCCGGGCAGATCATCGCCCCGGCCAAGGACATCGGGCAGATGCAGCACGTGATGATGAACGCCTACATCAACGCCGGCCTCACCGTGCTGTTCCTGCTGGTGGTGTTCAGCGTGCTGGTGTACGCGATCAGGGTCGGCGCCAGCGCCTGGACCAAGAAGGAGCGCACCGACAAGGAAGCTCCGTTCCAGCCGATCCCGGACGCCTGACGGAGGAGCATCATGTTCAACGACCTCAGCCGCATGGGTAAGTATCTCGGGCAGGCCGCACGCATGCTGGTCGGCATGCCCGATTACGACACCTACGTTCAGCACATGCAGAACAAGCACCCGGACAAGACTCCGATGACCTACGAGGAGTTCTTCCGCGAGCGCCAGGAGGCGCGCTACGGTGGCGGCAAGGGGAGGCCGATCCGCTGCTGTTGACCACGCGGATGGGTGTATAACGGACGGGCCGCGAGCGATCGCGGCCCGTTTTCCTTTCTGCCCGTTTCCTTTCTGATTTGCCTGGATGTTTCCATGACCGATTCCGCAAGCGCGCCGCAGATTCCGGTGACCGTCCTCACCGGCTTCCTCGGGGCCGGCAAGACCACCCTGCTCAAGCACATCCTCAAGGCCGAGCACGGCCTGAAGATCGCCGTGATCGAGAACGAATTCAGCGAGACGCCGATCGACGCTCAACTGCTCGGTGACGAAGCGGTTCAGGTGACGACGCTGTCCAACGGCTGCGTCTGCTGCACCATCAACAGCGACCTGGAGCGCGCGCTCTACGTCCTGCTGGAGCGCCGCGACAACGGCGAACTGGAGTTCGACCGCGTGGTGATCGAGTGCACCGGCCTGGCCGACCCGGCCCCGGTGGCGCAGACCTTCTTCGTCGACGAGACCCTGCGCGAGCGCTACCTGCTCGACGGCATCATCACCCTGGTGGACGCCGCCAACGCCGACCGCCATCTGCAGGAGGCGATCGCCCAGGCCCAGGTCGGCTTCGGCGACCGCATCCTGGTCAGCAAGGCCGACCTGGTTTCGCAGGAACAGTACGACGCACTGGTCGAGCGCTTGCAGCGCATCAACCGCCGCGCCGAGATCCACGCCGTGAAACACGGCGCCATCGAGCTGGAACGCCTGCTCGACGTGCGCGGTTTCAACCTCAACGCCGATGTCGGCCTGCGTCCGTTGCTGCGCCCGGTGCGACCGGCGGCGGACACCACGGACCGCATCACCACTCTGGTGCTGCGCAGCGACAACCCGCTGGATATCGAACGCCTCAGCGAATTCATGGACGACCTGCTGCAATGGCACGGCAACTCGCTGCTGCGCTACAAAGGCGTGCTGAACATCGCCGGCGAGGAGCGCCGGCTGGTGTTCCAGGGCGTGTTGCGGCTGTATGGCTTCGACTGGGACACGCCTTGGAAGGGCAACGAACAGCGCGAGAGCGTGATCGTCTTCATCGGTGACAACCTGCCCGAAGAAGAGATTCGCCGGGGTTTCGACCGCATCACTGGCGGCCCGACTGCCTGAATGAAAACGCCCGGCCTGTGCCGGGCGTTTTTCTCTGCCGCTCTTTGTAGGAGCGAGCTTGCTCGCGAACAGTTGCTCGCGGCTAACGCCATAGTGCAATCACGCACCGACCGGTCCCCTCTCCCTTCAGGGGGAGGGCTAGGGAGGGGGATACGCTGCCAAGGCGAACAGTGGCGTTCAGCCAAGCTCCTTACCCCTCTCCCCAACCCTCTTCCTGAAGGGAGAGGGGGCTGTCCGGCGTGGGAATGGAATTCGTATCAGTTGGCGCCTCGGTTCGCGAGCAAGCTCGCTCCTACAGTTGGATTCAGCCGCCGATCAGGTGCTTGAGCGGGTGGTAATCCGCCTTCAGGTTCCCGGCCGCCTTGATGATCGCCTGCTCGATCGCATTGAGGTGCATGCAGGTCAGCTCGATGGCCGCTGCCTGATTGCCCGACTCGATGTACTCGATCAGCCGCTGGTGCTCGTTGCCGCGACAGGTTTCGTGCTGGTCGTCGTCCAGGGTGGTGGCGTAGAGCGAGGCGCGCTCGATCAGCTTGCGGAAGAAATCCAGCAGCACCGGGTTGTTCAGCGCCGCCGCCAGCTTCAGATGAAACTCGCCCAGCAGGTGGACGAACCGCGCGTGATCCTGATCGTGGGTCGCCTCTTCCAGCGCCACGTGGTCGCGCAGGTCCTGGATGATCGCGCTGTCCGCGCGGCGGCACAGCTCGCTGACGATGCCGATTTCGATCAGCCGCCTGGTTTCGAACAGCGAGCGGATCTCCTCGTCGCTGGGTAACGACACCCATGCCCCCTTGTTGAGCGCGCTGGAGACCAGCCCGTCCGCTTCCAGATGTTTCAGCGCCGCGCGCACCGAAGTGCGGCTGACCTTGAACAATTCCGCCAATGCCGCCTCGCCCAGCTTCATGCCGGGGCGCAGGGTGCGCTTGCTGATTGCCTCGTAAACCCCTTGGTAGACGCGTTCCACCGTGGACTCGGGGTGTTTCTCCGTCATGACCGACTCCGCCTCTTGCTTGACCCTGGGAAGGATGCCGCAAAACCGTCCGTGCAAAAGCAGTTGCAGAAGAAAAATACATCAGCTATTTCTAGATTGCATTCAAATATTGCATACAAAAACAAGAGGAATGCACCAAAATGAATCACTCGTCGTCAGTCGAGGTGCGTCGGGTCAGCAAGCGCTACACCGATGATCCCAGCGTCGCTCCCGCCCTCAACGAGGTGTCGGTCGACATTGCCCACAATGAGTTCTTCACCTTGCTGGGGCCGTCCGGCTGCGGCAAGACCACGCTGCTGCGCAGCATCGCCGGCTTCGAGAACGTCACCTCCGGCGACATCCTCGTCGGCGGCGAGCGGGTCAACGACCTGCCTCCCTACCGCCGCCGCATCAACACCGTGTTCCAGAGCTATGCGCTGTTCCCGCACATGTCGGTGAGCGAGAACATCGCCTTCGGCCTGGAGATGCAGGGCCTGGCGCGCGGCGAAATTCCCGGGCGGGTGAAGGAAATGCTCGCGCTGGTGCAGATGGAACACCTGGCCCGGCGCAAGCCGGCCGAGCTGTCCGGCGGCCAGCAGCAACGCGTGGCCCTGGCCCGTGCGCTGGCGCCCAAGCCTTCGGTTCTGCTGCTCGACGAACCGCTGTCCGCGCTGGACCTGAAGCTGCGCAAGGAGATGCAGGTCGAGCTCAAGCGCGTGCAGGAAGAGGCGGGCATCACCTTCATCTTCGTCACCCACGACCAGGAAGAAGCACTGACCCTGTCCGACCGCATCGCCGTGATGTCCCACGGCAACATCATGCAGATCGGCACGCCCAACGAGATCTACGAACGCCCGACGCATCGCTTCGTCGCGCAGTTCATCGGCGACATCAACTTCCTCCCCGGGCAGATGCGCCAGGGCGGCTTCCACCCCAACGCCATGGCGGCGGAAATCCCCTGCGAACTGCCGGCGGGCCTGAGCAGCGCCAGCGTGCAACTGGCCTTCCGCCCGGAGCGCTCGAAGCTGGTCGACCCGTCGCAGCCGCACCACCTGCGCGCGGTGATCGAGACGGTGATGTACGTCGGCACCGCCACGTTGTACCGCTGCCGCCTGCCCGATGCCTCGCAGATCACATTGCGCGAGAGCAACGAGGGCGGCCGCGCCCGCGACGTCGGCGAGGCTGTGGCCGTGCACCTGCCGCCCCAGGCCTGCCTGCTGATGGAGGCCTGAGATGAACGAGTCGCCCACCACTCGCCGCCTGTTGCTGCTCAGCCCCGTGGCGCTGACGCTGCTCGGGCTGATCGCCATCCCGCTGGCGATCATGGGGTACATCAGCCTGCTGCCGCGCAACCTCTACGGCGGCGTCGACTGGCACGCCGACTGGCAGATCCAGAGCTACGTGCAGCTGTTCTTCCAGGAAGACTTCGACGGCAACCTGGAGCTCAACTGGGTCTACGCGCAGGCGCTGCTGCGCTCGCTGTTCCAGGCCGGCGGCACCACGCTGCTGTGCTTCCTGTTCGGCTTTCCGGTGGCGCTGTGGATGACCAGCCTCAGCGAGCGCTCGCGCAACCTGATGGTGCTGCTGATCACCATCCCGTTCTGGACCAATCTGCTGATCCGCAACTACGCCTGGCTGATCATCCTGCGCGAGCATGGCTGGATCGCCCAGTCGGTCAACGCGCTGTTCCCCCAGGCCGGCGGCATCACCCTGCTGTACAACGACTTCGCGGTCTGCGTTGGCCTGGTCTACAGCTTCCTGCCGTTCATGATCCTGCCGATCTACTCGACCCTGGAGAAGCTCGACTGGCGCCTGGTCGAGGCTGCCTACGACCTCGGTGCGAACCGCTGGAAGGCGTTGCAACGGGTGATCCTGCCGCTGTCCATGCCCGGCGTGATCGCAGGCTCCCTGCTGGTGTTCGTACCCAGCCTGGGCGCCTTCATCACCCCGGCGATCCTCGGTGGCGGCAAGACGCTGATGATCGGCAACCTGATCCAGCAGCAGTTCGGCACCGCCCGCAACTGGCCCCTGGGCGGTTCGCTGTCGTTCCTGCTGCTGGCGATCATGCTCCTCGCACTGATCGCGTTCGCCCTGTATAGCCGCCGCGCCGCCAAGGCCGTCCACCTGGGAGGAGCCAACGCATGATCGCCCAGCACCTGAAGAAACTCCCCGGCACCCGCGAAACCAGCCTGCTGGTCCTGGCCTACCTGTACCTGCCGATCCTCGTGCTGATCGGCTACAGCTTCAACGCCAACCGCTCGGCCACGGTGTGGACGGAATTCTCCTTCGCCTGGTACGGCAAGATAGTCGCCAACCCCTCTATCCAGGCAGCAGCGTTCAACTCGCTGGTGGTCGCCGGCTTCGCCACCGTGCTGTCCACGGCTATCGCGCTGGCGGCGGCACTCGCCACTTCGCGGCCGTTCTACGGTCGGCGGCTGGTGGAAGGCGGGATCAACCTGCCGCTGATCCTGCCGGAGATCGTCATCGCGGTGGCCACGCTGCTGCTGTTCATGTCCCTGGGCATCAAGCTGGGCCTGATGACGGTGATCGTCGCCCACGTCGGCTTCTGCATTCCCTTCGCCTACCTGCCGATCCGTGCGCGCCTGAATGACCTCGACAAGAGCCTGCTGGAAGCCGCCGGCGACCTGTACGCGAGTCCCTACCAAGTGTTCCGTCGGGTGACCCTGCCACTGCTGTGGCCGGCGGTGCTGTCCGGGGCGGTGCTGGCGTTCGTGGTCAGCCTGGACGACTTCATCATGACCTTCTTCGTCGCCGGCCCCGGCTCGACGACGCTGCCGGTCTACATCTTCTCGGCCATCAAGGCCGGGGTGACACCCGAGATCAATGCCATCTCGACCCTCATGCTGGTGATTTCCATCGTCCTCGTGGTGCTGTCGTACTGGCTCGGCCAGCGCGGCAAACCGGACGCCTGATCAAGGCTGCCGACCTTTCGTTTTCGGATCTTTCGTTTCGGGCTTTTCGTATATGGAGAACGTCATGAAGTTGAATGCCCTGCGTCACGGCCTTGCCGGTTTGTCCCTCACTCTGCTGGCCGCGGGCCTCGCCCAGGCCGAGGAGCCCAAGCAGCTGTTCTTCTACAACTGGACCGACTACTACCCGGTGGAGCTGCTGGCGAAGTTCGAGAAGGAGACCGGCATCAAGGTCACCATGGACGGCTACGACAGCAACGAAACCCTGCTGGCCAAGCTGCAGGCCGGCGGCGCTGCCTACGATGTGATCGTGCCGTCGCACTCGATCATGCAGACACTCATCAAGCAGGACCTGCTGCTGGAAATCGACACGCCCAGGCTGGCCAACTTCCAGTTCGTCAAACCGGCCTTCCGCGATCCGGGCTTCGACCCCGGCCGCAAGTACTCGGCGCCCTACCTGTGGGGCACCACCGGGTTCTCCTACGACAGCGCGCGGGTGCCGGGCGGCAAGCTGGATGACTCGTGGAAGGAGTTCTTCGAGCCGCGTCCGGAGCTGCAGGGCCAGGTCGCCGCGCTGGATACCCCGAGCAGCCTGATCAACGCCGCGGCGCATTACCTGAACGTCGACGAGTGCACCGAGAACCCGCAGGACGCGAAGAAGATCCTCGACCTGCTGCAGAAGCAGAAGCCCTTCCTGAAGATGTACAGCTCGGACAACACCGTGGACCGCATGGCCTCCGGCGAAGTGGTGCTGATGCAGAACTGGAACGGTTCCACCGCCCGCGCCACGTTGCAGAAAAACACCATCAAGTACGTCTATCCGAAAGAGGGCGTGGCCTCCTTCCAGGACAACTTCGCCGTGCCGAAAAGCGCGCCGCACCCGGAGAACGCCAAGGTCTTCATCAACTGGATGATGAAGCCGGAGAACGCTGCCGCGGTGACCAACGCCATCGCCTATTCCAACGGTATCCAGACCGACCACCTGCTGGACGCCAAGTGGAAGGTGATGGACGCCATCAACATGCCCGAGGAATACGCGCAGCGTTTGCGCCTGGAAAAGGAATGCAGCAACAAGTCCCGTGAGCTGCAGGACCGCATCTGGTCCAAGCTCAAGGGCTGAAAAACCGCTTCTGCTTTTCGTAGGAGCGAGCTTGCTCGCGAACCGCACAATGCCGGTGCCAATCCGGAAACTGTTCGCGAGCAAGCCCGCTCCTACAAGTCGTTACCGATTCAACTCTTTTGTTCGAGGTCCCCATGACCGACAGCTACTGGCTGCGCAACATCCGTCCGCTGGGCCATGCAGCGGAAGACTTCCTCATCCGTGACGGCCGCATCGCCGAGCGCCGGCTCGTGAGCCACACTGCGCCGCAGGCCGGCGATATCGACGGCGCCGGCCAGCTCCTGCTGCCGCCGCTGGTGGAAAGCCACTGCCACCTGGACAAGACCCTCTGGGGCCAGCCCTGGCGCCCCAACAGCGCCGGTCCCACGCTCAAGGACTACATCGCCAACGAGCGCCGCGTGCTGCGCGAGATCGAGGCGCCCATCGCCGCCCGCGCCGGCGCGTTGCTCGAGCAGTGCATCGCCCGTGGCTCGCTGACCTTCCGCTGCCACGTCGACATCGACCCCGAGCTGGGTCTGCGCCATGTGGTCGCCATGCAGGCGCTGCGCGAGCGATACGCCGACCTGATCGACATGGAGTTCGTGGTCTTCCCGCAGACCGGCCTGGTCAGCCGCCCCGGCACCGCCGAGCTGATGCGCGAGGCACTGGCACTGGGCGTGGAAAACGTCGGTGGCCTCGACCCCTGCGGCATCGACGACGACCCCATCGCCCAGCTCGATATCGTCTTCGGCCTGGCCGTGGAGTTCGGCCGTGGCGTGGATATCCACCTGCACGACAAGGGCGAACTGGGCTTCTGGCAGATCGCCCGCATCGCCGATTACACCGAACGCCACGGTTTGCAGGGCAAGGTGATGATCAGCCATGCCTACTGCCTGGGCATGGCGCCCTGGGAGCAGGTCGAGCCGCTGGCCGAGCGACTCTCCGAGCTGGGTATTTCCCTGATGAGCTCTGCGCCCGCCGATACACCGATGCCGCCGTTCCTCGCCCTGCGCGAAGCCGGCGTAAACCTGTGCCTGGGCAGCGACGGCATCCGCGATGCCTGGTCGCCCATGGGCAACGGCGACATGCTCGAGCGCGCCATGTTTCTCGCCTTCCGCTTCGACCTGTGCAAGGACGACGACCTCGCTGCTGCCTTCGCCGCCGCCACCGCCAACGGCGCCCGTGCGCTGGGTCGCGAGCCGGCGCGTATCGAAGTCGGCGCGCCGGCGGACTTCCTTCTGCTGCCGGCCGAGACCCTCGGTGAAGCCGTGGTTGCACGCCCGGCGCAGCGCCAGGTATTCAAGGCCGGCAAGCTGATCGCCGAGCACGGCCGCCTCGTCGAGTCGCGCCTGTGAGTGCGCTACGCATTGGCCTGAAAGCCAGCTTCGTGGTCGGCTTCGACGGCCAGCAGCATGTGTTGTGGCGCCACGGCGAGGTGGTGTTCGAGGACGGGAAAATCCTCTTCGTCGGCCGTGGCTTTCCTGGTGAAGTCAGCCAGTGGATCGACTACGGCCACGCGCTGATCGGCCCCGGCTTCATCGATCTGGATGCCCTTGGCGACCTTGACTCCACGGTGCTCACCCTGGACAACGGCGCCGAGTGGAACATGGGCCGCGTCTGGTCCGAGGACTACCTGCGTGCAGGGCCAACGGAGTGCTACAGCCCGGACGAGGAGCTGTTCAAGTACCGCTATGCCTTCACCCAACTGATCCGCAACGGCATCACCACTGCCATGCCGATCACTTCCATGTACTACCGGCGCTGGGCCGAGCATTACGACGAATTCGCCGGGGTCGCTGCGCTTTCCGGCGAGCTCGGACTGCGCACCTACCTCGGCCCCTGCTACATGAGCGGCATGACCTACGCTCGCGCCGATGGCACCCCCGCGCAACACTGGGACGAAGCCGCCGGCCTCGCCGGACTGAAGGAGGCTGAGCGATTCTTCCGCGACTTCGACGGCGCCCACGGTGGCTTGGTGCGCGGCGCGCTGCTGCCGGACCGCATCGAAACCTGCACCCCTGCGCTGCTGGAGCGCACCGCCGCCGTGCAGCGCGAACTGAACGCGCCGCTGCGCCTGCACTGCTGCCAGTCGCGCTACGAGGTGGAGCTGGTGCGCCGCCTGCGCGATACGTCCTCGCTGCAGTGGCTCGACCGCTACGGCCTGCTCAATCCGCGCAGCGTGCTACCCCACGGCATCCTGCACAGCGGGGAGCACGAGCTGCAGCGCCTCGCCGATACCGGCGCGAGCCTGGTGCACTGCCCGGTGGTGTTCGCCCGTGAAGGCGACGCGCTGGATTCGTTCGGCGCCTATCGCGCTCGCGGTATCAACCTCGCCATGGGCACCGACACCTTCCCCTCGGACATGCTCGACAACCTGCGCCAAGGACTGAACATCGCGCGGGTGAAGGAGGGCGATGCCGAACACACGCGCATGCTTGACCTGTACAACGCCGCCACCCTCGGCGGCGCCCGGGCGCTGGGCCGCGACGACCTGGGCCGCCTCGCCGTCGGCGCCCGCGCGGACATCACGGTGTTCCGCCTTGACGCCTTCCACCAGGGCCCGTTCTTCGACCCGTTGAAGAACCTGTTCACCGCCGGCCGCGGTGACGATTGCATCACCAGTTTCATCGACGGGCGCAGCGTGATGCAGGACGGCCAGGTGATCGGCGTCGATTACGCCGACCTGCAACGCCGCGCCGACGCGCTGTTCCAGAAGCAGATGCAGCACCACGCTGACCGCGCCTTCGGCAACCCGCCATGGCGCACGCTGTTCCGCTCCGCGATTCCCTTTGCCGACTCATACAGCGCCGCCGCACCGCTGCTCGACGCGCACGCAGCAACTGCCTTGTGAAGGATCACGCCATGCTCAGCTTCGACTTCCAGCAGCTCTCCGCCCGCGAGAAATACAAGATCCTCATCGGCAGCGTGGTGCCGCGGCCCATCGCCCTGGTCACCACCATCGACGCCGAGGGACACGCCAACGCTGCGCCCTTCAGTTTCTTCAACGCTCTTTCGGCCGACCCGCCGATCCTCGCCCTGGGGGTGGAGAACTACAGCGACCTGAGCCCCAAGGACACCACGCTGAATATCCGGCACAACCAGGAGTTCACTGTGAACATCGTCTCCGACGCGCTGGTGGAGGCCATGAACGTCTGCGCCGTGCCCTTCGAACCGGGCTTCGACGAACTGGTCGCCGCCGGCCTCACCGCCATCCCCGGCACCCGCGTAGGCTGCCCACGCATCGGGGAGGCGCCGGTGGCTCTGGAGTGCCGACGGATGATGGCGCTGTCCATCGGCCAGTCGCGGGAGATCATCCTCGGCGAAGTGCTGATGGCCCACGTGCGCGACGACCTGATCGACCCGGCCACGCTTTACATCGATCAGCTTGGCCTTGACGCCATCGGCCGCATGGGCGGGCATGGCTACTCACGCACGCGGGAGTATTTCGACCTGCCGACGCGTTCGTTGAAGCAGTGGTTGGAAACGCCCGGTGCGGGAGAGCGACTTTGGCCCATCGCCGAGGATATCGCCTGAGTCTGCAGGGAACGGTCGCGTCCATCGGGTAGTTGCCGCTGCGCGGGCTTTTTACGCGTTTGCCGACAGGGGCTCTACCTTGACGGTTGTGTGTCCCTGCGCATGCTCATTTTCCGAGCCAGGAATGTTCGGTGACCAGTGGAGGTCCCTTCGAAGTGCCTCGATATCGGATGGCAGAAACCGACGGGAGGAATGTATCCGTCGCACCGGTGAGGTGGCGAATACCATTTCCGTTTCCAGGGCCTTCCCTTGGAAGCGTCATCGGAGGCGCTGAGCGCGGTGCCTGGTAATGGCCAATGGGCATGTCGATGCCTCCGTTGGCGCAGTTTAGAGCGGCCGCTCCTCGATAAAGATGTCACAAGATATGACCGTTTTGCGTCGTTTTGCAAAATCCTGACGAGAGGCTCTCGAAAGGCAAACCTCTGAATTATTCGAAATTTTCGACGTTTTTTCTGTAATTTTTGACATCTTCGAGACTTTTCGAGACGGATCTTCTGGATTGTTTACGCAGTAAATGTCAGTGGATAGACCTTCGGCTTTCACGATTT
This sequence comes from Pseudomonas sp. Pseusp97, assembly GCF_047304025.1. NCBI lineage: Bacteria > Pseudomonadati > Pseudomonadota > Gammaproteobacteria > Pseudomonadales > Pseudomonadaceae > Pseudomonas > Pseudomonas sp. Pseusp97. Next base: position 16,506 of record NZ_JBGLYK010000016.1, read on the forward strand.
CTTAACGAATCCTTAAGAAATCTCTGAAGGCGTGATAACCTTCCCGCGTTTTTTGTAATGGCTTTTTGATGGTACTTTCTTAGGGGACGCCTCGCCTCGGCGAGCATCATTCAGGGACGAAGATTCAGTGGCGGTGCTTTTCCAGCCTCCTGGCGTCGACATACCGTGTAATCAGGCGTTTTCCCGAGAGCTCAGCCTCCCGGGCACCCCCGTTGTCGCCATCCTCATGTGCACCTACAACGGCGAACAGTTCCTCGCCCAGCAACTCGATTCATTCGAACGGCAGGTTTATCGCAACTGGTCGCTACATGTCTCCGACGATGGTTCGGAAGATGGCACGCGCGCAGTGCTGCAGGCTTACTCTAAACAGTGGGGTGAGCGCAGGTTGAGGGTGGTTGACGGGCCGCAGGCGGGCTTTGCCCGTAACTTCCTGTCGTTGACGTGCCGAGCCGATATCGAGGCTGATTACTTCGCCTGGTCCGATCAGGACGATATCTGGAGTGCCGAAAAGCTGCGGGTTGCCATCGACTGGCTCCGCAGCATTCCTTCCGAAGTCCCGGCTGTTTACTGCGGTCGCACCCTGATCATTGGCGAAACGGGGCCCCCCCTGGGGCTGTCACCGCATTTTTCGCTGCCGCCACGTTTCAAGAATGCCTTGGTGCAGAGCATCGGGGGCGGCAACACCATGGTGTTCAACCAAGCCGCGCGGGTGTTGATCACCGAAGCCGGTGCCGAGCTGAAGGTGCCTTCCCATGATTGGTGGTGCTACCAACTGATCACCGGGGCGGGAGGGATCGTTCATTACGATCCGCAGCCGCACGTGTTCTACCGCCAGCACGGCGGGAACGTGATAGGCAGCAACTCCGACTGGCGCGCTCGTTTCCGGCGCCTGGCCATGGTCTTCCAGGGACGCTTCTGCGAGTGGCGTGCCCAGAACATTCACGCCCTTGAATCGATCAGTCATCGCCCGGGCGCTGACCATTACAAGACTCTCAAGCTGTTCAAGGCTGCATGCAAGCGACGCCTGCCCGGCAGGGTTGCCTGGATCCTCAGGGCTGGACTGCACCGGCAGACGCTCCTGGGGAATCTTGGACTGGTTCTCGCGCGACACTACTGAAAAAGATCTGATCACATGACAATTCTGGTAACTGGGGGCGCAGGTTTCATCGGCGCCAACTTCGTGCTCGACTGGGTTGCCCAGTCGGATGAAACCGTCATCAATCTGGACAAGCTGACCTACGCCGGCAACCTGGAAAACCTTGCCAGCCTGGATGGTGATGAACGGCACGTCTTCGTGCGCGGCGACATTGCCGACGGCGAGCTGCTGCAGGCATTGCTGGACAAGTATCGTCCGCGGGCGGTCGTCAATTTCGCGGCTGAGTCGCATGTCGATCGTTCCATCCACGGCCCGGAAGATTTCATCCAGACCAATATTGTCGGGACGTTCCGCCTGCTCGAGGCGGTGCGTGCCTATTGGAACGGTTTGGAAGGCGGTGAAAAGGAAAAGTTCCGTTTCCTGCATGTTTCGACCGATGAAGTGTACGGATCGTTGTCCAGCGAAGCCCCGGCCTTCACTGAAGAACACCAGTACGAACCGAACAGCCCGTACTCGGCCAGCAAGGCCGCGAGCGACCATCTGGTCCGCGCCTACCATCACACTTATGGCCTGCCGGTACTCACCACCAATTGCTCGAACAACTACGGCCCCTATCATTTTCCGGAAAAGCTCATTCCGCTGATGATCGTCAATGCCCTGGCGGGCAAGGCGCTGCCGGTATACGGCGATGGCCAGCAGATTCGCGACTGGCTGTACGTGAAAGACCATTGCAGTGCCATTCGCCGAGTGCTTGAGGCAGGCAGGCTGGGTGAGGTTTACAACGTAGGCGGGTGGAATGAGAAGCCCAACCTGGAAATCGTCAATCGCGTCTGCGCTCTGCTCGATGAGCTGCGTCCGCGAGCCAGCGGCAAGCGTTATGGCGAGCAGATTACCTATGTCACCGATCGTCCCGGCCATGACCGTCGTTATGCGATCGACGCCCGCAAGCTTGAGCGTGAGCTGGGCTGGAAACCGGCCGAAACCTTCGAGACCGGCATCCGCAAGACTGTCGAGTGGTATCTGGCGAATCAGGGCTGGGTCGAAAGCGTACAGTCCGGCAACTACCGCGAATGGGTGGAGAAGAACTACGCCGGACGCAGCGCGTGAAGATTCTCCTGCTGGGTAAGAATGGCCAGGTGGGCTGGGAGCTGCAGCGCAGCCTGGCTCCCCTGGGTGAGCTGTTGGCGCTGGACTCGCGCAGCACCAGCTATTGTGGCGATCTGTCGAACCTCGATGGGCTGGCCGCGACGCTGGAGCGCTTTGCGCCGGATGTAATAGTCAATGCTGCCGCCTACACCGCGGTCGACAAGGCTGAGTCCGAGCCTGAGCAAGCCCGACGGGTCAACGCCGAAGCGCTGAGCGTAATGGCCGGGGCTGCCGCGCGCAGTGGTGCGCTGCTGGTGCACTACTCGACCGACTATGTGTTCCCCGGCCACAGCCAGACGCCCTGGCGCGAAGTCGACGATGTCGGTCCGCTGAACGTCTATGGCCAGAGCAAGCAGGTGGGCGAGCAGGCGATCCAGGCCTCCGCCTGCCGGCACCTAATCTTCCGCACCAGTTGGGTCTATGCCGCGCGTGGCAACAATTTCGTCAAGACCATGCTCCGCCTGGCGCGAGAGCGCGACACCCTCGGCGTAGTCGATGACCAGTTCGGCGCGCCCACCGGTGCCGAGCTAATTGCCGATGTCACCGCGCACGCTATCACCGCGGCTTTGCGTGCCCCCGATCTGTGTGAGCTCTACCACCTGGCCGCTGGCGGTGAAACCAGCTGGTGCGGGTACGCCCGCTTCGTCCTCGAGGAGGCCGCAGCGGCAGGTGTCGAGTTGAAAGTGACAGGCCGGACCATCGACGCGCTGACCACGGATGCCTATCCGTTGCCAGCTAGGCGTCCTGCGAACTCCCGCCTGAATACCGAAAAACTGCAAAAAGCCTTCTTGCTGAATATCCCCCATTGGCAACACGGGGTAGCACGGATGCTGACGGAAATTATCGAGAAGCAATGATGAGCAAACGTAAAGGAATCATCCTCGCCGGCGGGTCAGGCACCCGACTGCACCCGGCGACCCTGTCGATCTCCAAGCAGTTGCTGCCGGTGTACGACAAGCCAATGATCTACTACCCGCTGACCACCCTCATGCTGGCTGGTATCCGCGACATCCTGATCATTTCGACGCCGCAGGACACGCCGCGCTTCGAGCAGCTGCTGGGCGACGGCCACCGCTGGGGTGTGAACATCTCCTATGCCGTACAGGCCTCGCCGGACGGGTTGGCCCAGGCGTTCCTGATCGGCGAGCAGTTCATCGGTAACGATCTCTCGGCGCTGGTGCTGGGCGACAACATTTTCTATGGCCACCAGTTCAGCGAGCTGCTCGACAGCGCATCTGCGCGTGCGCAGGGTGCCTCGGTGTTCGCCTACCACGTGAACGATCCCGAGCGCTACGGCGTGGTCGAGTTCGATGGCCAAGGCAAGGCCGTCAGCCTGGAAGAAAAGCCGCTGCGGCCCAAGTCCAACTACGCCGTTACCGGCTTGTACTTCTACGATCAGCAGGTCGTGGACATCGCCAAGAGCATCAAGCCCTCCGCGCGCGGTGAGCTGGAAATCACCGACGTCAACCGGATCTACCTGGAGCAGGAAGACCTGTCGGTGGAGATCATGGGCCGCGGTTACGCCTGGCTGGATACCGGTACCCATGACTCGCTGCTGGAAGCGAGCCATTTCATTGCGACTATCGAACACCGCCAGGGCCTGAAGGTCGCCTGCCCTGAGGAAGTGGCCTTCCGGCAGCAGTGGATCACGCCCGAGCAACTGGAAGAGCTCGCCGCTGCGATGCTGAAGAACGGCTATGGCCAGTACCTCAAGCGCTTGCTCCAGGAGACGATCTACGGATGAAGGCAATCCCGATGGCCATCCCGGATGTGGTGTTGTTCGAACCCCGAGTGTTTGGCGACCAGCGCGGCTTTTTCTACGAGAGCTTCAACCAGAAGGTCTTCGACGAGGTGGTCGGACGCCCCGTGACTTTCGTCCAGGACAATCAATCGCGTTCCGTCAAGGGAGTGTTGCGCGGCCTGCATTATCAGGTGCAGCAACCCCAGGGGAAGCTGGTACGGGTGGTGCAGGGCGAAGTGTTCGATGTGGCCGTGGATATTCGCCGCGGCTCGCCGACCTTCGGCCAATGGGTCGGTGCGCACCTGTCTGCCGAGAACAAGCATCAGCTATGGGTGCCGGAAGGCTTTGCTCATGGGTTCGTGGTGCTCTCCGAGACCGTCGAGTTCCTTTACAAGACCACCGATTACTACGCCCCGGCATATGAGCGCTGTATTGCCTGGAATGACCCAAAGATCGGTATCGAGTGGCCGTTCGACGGCCAACCACAGTTGTCGGCAAAGGACCACGCCGGCAGCAGTCTGACCGATGCCGACGTGTACGAATGACAGCCAAAACAATGTCCAGAATCGAGCCTCTTGCTGCCGCGGAGGCCTTTGAGCTCGCGCTCAAGCCCATGCGAGAGAAGCGCTGGGCCGACGCTTCTGCTCTCTGGAAAGTCTTTCGCGAACAGTACCGGGGCCACCCAGCGCCCTGGATACAGGGGGCCATCAGTTTGATGCGTCAAGGCGATTTGGGCGCCGCTGGAGAGTTGCTGGCATTTGCGCGAGAACATTTTTCCAAGCACTCCAGCACCTGGCTGAGTAGTGCGGAATGGGCGCGTCTGCAGAAGAACCCGACTCTGGAGCGAGAGTTGTTGGCGGAGGGTTGCGGGCAATGTCCTGATCACTGGGAACTGCTCAGTAAGTCTGCTGACCTTGAGCTGAGAACCGGCAACACCCGAGAGGCCGAGGGTTTCAACAATCTGGCTCGAGAGCATGCCAAAGGGCGTATCGAGCCCTTGTTGCAGCATGCGGAAATTGCCGAGTTGTGTGAGGACTGGGAGCAGGCCGAGTCTCGCTGGCGTCAGGTCATAGAGGCCAAGCCTGAGTATTCGCGGGGCTATACGCAGCTTTCGCATGCCTGTAAGCAGCAGGGGAAGCTGGCGGAGGCGAAGAAGTACCGCCTGGCTGCACTGTACGGTGTCGATTCCGTGTCCGCTCCCGCGGCAGTGCAGGGGATGGAACGCAAGAGTCAGGCATCACAGGGTGGAGAGCACTTCATTCAGCTTGTCCTGATCAAGGCGTTGCTCAATCTTAAGTCCGAGTCATCACGAAATCACCTGAACTATGCATGGGTGGTCATCGAGCCGCTGTTGCACCTGGTTATCTATTACCTACTGTTCTCCCAAGTGCTCAACAGCGGCGGTGAGAACTACGGGTTGTTTCTATTGTGTGGCCTGGTGCCTTGGATGTGGTTCTCCAAGGCCATTTCCATGAGTGCGAACAGCATCATCGCCGGCCAGGGCCTGATGTTGAATACCGGAATCTTGCCGTCTTTCTTTCCGTTGGTCGCGATAGTTCAAGCGACAATGAAGCAATTGCCGGCGCTGCTTTTCCTGCTGGCGCTTGGGCTTGCGGTTGATGAGAAGAGCTTGAGCCTGAATATTCTGTGGTTGCCTGGAATACTACTGGTTCAGTTTCTTTTTACCCTCGCGTTGGGATTGTTATTGGCTGCGATTATTCCGTTTTTGCGGGACTTGGCCAATTTGGTCGCAACAGGTCTGACGCTGCTGATGTTCTTGTCCGGGGTTATTTACGACTACCGTCATATACCCGGAGGGGGTGCCCATATACTTGAATACAACCCCATGGCCGTTCTGATCGCCTGCTATCGCGAAGTCGTGCTGGATGGTCGGCATCCGGAATGGACGAATTTGATTTATGTGGGGTTTGTAGCATTGATCGTGATTGTTTTTGATTATGTGTTGTATCGCCATCATCGGCGAACGTTCGTACGCCGGTGCATGCGCTGATGGCTAACAGATTTCTATCGTTACGTAATGTAGGCGTGCGTTTTGCGCTCAGTGGAAAAAGTAATCGCAATGGCTTCGTCGAGCCATTGAAAGACATCACCCTCGATGTTTATCGCGGGGAGACACTGGGCATATTGGGAGGTAACGGAGTTGGCAAGTCGACGTTGCTCAAGGTGATGTCCGGAGCGCTTCGTCCTGATCGTGGAGAAGTGATTAACCATGGCGCCACGGTTTCGTTGCTCGCCTTACAGGCTGGTTTTGACCTGAACCTGAGTGGGCGGGACAACGCGCTGTTCGGCGGCATGTTGCTAGGTTACAAGCGGCGGGAAGTGCTAGCCCGTCTGGAAGAGGTCAAGGCCTATTCGGAATTGGGCAATTTTTTCGACGAGCCATTGCGGACGTATTCCAGCGGTATGGCCTCAAGGCTGGGCTTTGCGATCAGCACCATCATAAGTCCTGAAGTCCTGCTGGTAGATGAGGTCCTGAGTGTTGGTGACGCACATTTCAAGAAGAAGGCCGAGCGAACCATGATGCAGAAGATCGCGGCTGGCCAGACGGTAGTTCTGGTCTCGCACTCCAGAACGCAGGTAGCCAACCTCTGTGACCGTTGTGTGATCTTGCATCAGGGGACGCTGATTGAATATGCCTCGGTGGACGAAACATTGAAGCACTACGACCAGATGATGCAAGTGCAATAGTCAAGGAGCAGTTGGATGTTCGGCAATAGGGTGGATTTTCTGATTTCTGCGATTGTTCTGATGATCCTCGCGGGTTGCGGTCAGGAAATTGAGCGCAAGGCCGCGGTGCTGAATAGCAATAAGTGCGCGGTGGATGTTATCGCGGGGGAAAGACGAGATGTCGTCTGGATGAGGCCGGGGATTATCAGCTTCAGCGGGTGGGCGGCGGACAGTAACAGCAGTACTGTCCCTGCGGCGCTGAATATTGTGATCACTGATTTGAACAGCAACGTCGCCACCGCCTATAAGGTATCCGGCCGGTTGGATCGCCCGGATGTCGTCAAGTACTTCAATCAACCAACGCTGCTCAAGTCCGGCTTCAAGGCCAACATAGACCTGAGTGGATTGGCAAAAGGTACATACGGAGTGGCGCTGCAGATGCCTGTGAAACACGGGGCGGTCATGTGCTCTACCAAGAAGGCAGTGCGCATCATTTAAGGGGTTTCGTTTTTGGACGGAGTGTGTTTCTGCCAGTTTTTGGTGGAAGCGGAGAGGACACTTCGTTCAAGTTAAAGCCATTCGATACACGCAGGGCGTGCGGGGCTGTCTGAATGCCCGGCCTGCAGGATCGATTATCTGGCTGAACGCTACAAATTTGTAATTTCGGGTTGAGTTAGACCAGCATGAAAAAGAGTGCAAGGAAAAAGCAAGTCAGGCCGTCAGAGCTCAATGGCATCGCTGTATCAGGGAACCGGGATGCCGTGGCCGACAACGACCCTATAGTCAGCCTGAACATGCTGCTGCACGACGAACTTGCAGAGCGACGGAAGGAAAATGCTCTGCTGGAAGCCCAGGTGCTTGAATCCGAGGAGAGCATCAAGGCTGAGCGCGAGAGAATGCGCCTGCTAAAAAAGCAGGCAGATGATGAAGTCATTCGGCTGCGTCAGCAAATCGCTGTGCGCGAGCGAAAGTATTCAGCGTTGCGCAAGGAGTTCCAGGAGTCGACCAGTTGGAGGATCACCCGGCCTGTTCGCAAATTTGGTGTGCTGACTCGGCGTGCTCGCTTGCTGAAAGCCACGATCACCTCTTTGTTCTCCCGCGGTGGTGGGTTGAAGCAGAGCGTGCGCAAGGCAATGGAAGTTTATCGGCGAGAAGGCTGGGGCGGTATCCGCTCGCGACTGCGTCGCCACGCCTCGGATCAGTCGGTTCTTGCCGCTCATAAACTTGGCGGTGCACCGATCAAGCCAGCCCAGGGAGCAGCCAATTTGCCATTGGAGCGGCGTGCCTTCCTTGCCCAGCCGGTTTCGCCGGAAGTCCTGGTGGCCAGCGAGCAGTTCACGCAGGCTGACGCCCAGATGCGCATCGCGGTCGTCATTCACGTGTTCCACTTCGATGTTCTGCCGGAGCTGCTCTGGCGCCTGAACAACATCAAGGTCGAGCACGATGTGTTTCTGACTGTGGCACCGGACAAGCATGAAGCCCTCGAAGGATGCTTGGCCAGTTCGCCTGTCGAGCGGCGTAACATCCAGATCGTTCAGGTCGAAAACGGCGGTTACGACATACTGCCCTTCATCAAGATGTTGCCCCGTATTATTGAGGGCGAGTACGACCTGGTGTGCAAGCTGCACACTAAGAAGGGGCTGGCTAATCTAGAAAAGCTGTATCCGGAAGCAGGCAATGCTTGGCTGGACATGCTGCTCAACCCCCTGATGGGCAGCGAAGAGGCAGTTCGCCAGGTGCTGCATGCCTTCGCCACCCAGCCGGATTTGGGCATGGTGGGGGCGGCGGACTTCTACAAGTCAGCGCGCCATCTGATGTATGGCAACGAAGTCGAAGTTTCTCGCTTAGTTCAACTTTTGAAGCCGTCGGCAGATCCGGGACAGCGCTGGGGCTTCTTTGCCGGTAGCATATTCTGGACTCGTCCTTCGTTGCTCAAGGGCCTGAGCGACCTGATCCCGATGCTCGAGCAACTGACCATTACTGCCAATGAGCAGACCGGGAATATCAGTTCTACCTGGCATGCGCTTGAGCGGGTGATGGGCCTGCTGCCCTCGATGAATGGCCAACATACTGCAGTCGTTTACAGTGCGGACGAAAAGGGTAATACGACCCGCGTAATGCTGGCGCATAAAAGTTCTCTGGAAAGTGGCAGCCCTTATCCTGTTGGCGCATCGCTGGCCGGCTATATCAACCTGAAGAAAAACGTCGAGTTTCTTCAAGAGCGAGCTGAGTTCAGTCAACAGTTTTATCTCGATGCCTATCCGCATGTGCGGATGCTGGACATGGATGCCGTAGTCCATTACCTGCGGTATGGGGTGTACGAGCGCTGCAACCCTAACCCGAATTTCGATTCGGCATGGTACTGGGATGAAAACAAGGACACGCTGAATAATCGTTGCAGCCCCTTGGTCCACTATCTGCAGCACGGCGCTAAAGAAGGCCGCAACTGCTTCCCTGCCGCTGAAAACATCACGGCGCTGATGGCTCTGATCAGCGCGACAGGCTATTTCGACAGCAAATCCTATCTGCAGGCCAATCCCGATGTCGCGCGTGCCAAGATCGAGCCGCTGAGGCACTACAGCCAGTTCGGTTGGCGGGAACTGCGCCAGCCTGCACTTGGCACAGACTTCGATGCCGTCTGGTACACGTCCGAGTACCTTGAGCACTGGCGTAGCCCGATCAACCCGCTGCTCCACTACGCAATATGCCAACAGCGCCAGAGTTTGCTGCGCCGTCCTGCGCGAAAGATGCTGGATATGTCGTCTGGGCATCGATTGCCGACAGAGCGCAAAACTAAGCGTGTGTGCCTGTTCGCAGGTTACGACCCCGATGGTTTGATTGACCAGTATGTTCTGGACTTCATCAAGGAGCTGCAGAAGTACGCCGACGTCTATTATCTTGCGGATGGCGATTTGCAGCCAGGCGAGCTGCAGAAGCTGGCGCTGATTACCAAGGGCGCCTGGGCTTTCCGGCATGGTGAGTATGACTTCGGGTCATACTCTCGCCTGGCCCGGGACCTAGTCGGCTGGGAGACGATTCGGACCTTCGACGAGTTGCTTCTGGTCAATGACAGCAGCTACCTGCTCAGCAGCCTTAAGCCAGTCTTCGACAAGATGGATGCGAAGCGCTGCGACTGGTGGGGGCTTCAGGCAACTAAGGGGCTGACCGCTACCCGTGATGTAGCGAGCAACCGTTTTGACGAAAAAATTGCCATGGAGACTGTGCTTCGTCGTCTCGTGCCAAGTTACGAAAAAGACGAATGCTACGACTTCCATATCGGTTCGTACTTCCTCGCTTTCCGTGCGCCTGTACTACAAGAGAAGGGTGTTTTGCAGCAGTTGCTGGATAGTGTTCGAAAGGAGCGGAGTAAGAAGAACATTGTCCTGCGTTATGAGATTGGTATGACCCGAAGGATGCTGTTGGCTGGTCACAAGCCCGCAACCTTTATCGATCATCTGTACCCGTTCCATCCGATATATACAAAATATCATTATGATCTGATTAGGGAAGGCTTCCCATTATTCAAGAGATTTTTCCTCACGGAGAATCACTACCATGTTCCAGAACTGTGGCGCTGGAAGCAGTGGGTTTTAGAAATTCTTCCAGCTGCTGATCTGCAAGCTGCAGAAAGTAACTTGCTGCGTATTGGTAATGCCGACAAGCTCTATCGAAGCTTGCATATTCCGGCGGACGGTAGGCATTGGCCTGAAACCTTGCTGAGCGATGCGCAGTTCATCAAGGAGGACGCCGCAGTGGTCAAGAATGATCGTTGCTGGGCCTTCCCCGTGTGTGCCTATGATCACTTGCTGGGCGGTAACGAGCGAATGGTGTTCGAGTCCGTGAAGAATGACCCGAACATACGAAAAATTATTCTGACTCGCAGCAAGTGCGTACAGGCGGAAGGTGTCAATGTCGATATCGTTCCGCTTAAGAGTTTGGCTGGCCAGCGTCTGCTGATGCAATCGCGCTACATATTCGTGAAGCACGCGCCACGCATCAATACCACTTTCCCGTTGGATGCCAAGCAGCATCGCTTCATTAACCTCTGGCACGGCATTCCGCTGAAGCGTATCGGTTACGCGTCGCTCGATCTGCAGGACAAACTACAGTCCATTTCCGCGGAGCATGCTCGCTGTCATTCGGTCATTGCTTCCTCGAAAATCGATCGCATGGCCATGGCATCAGCGTTCTATCCACTGAGCTTCCATAATGTCTGGGTGACTGGTTTGCCACGCAATGATGTCATTTTGCGGGAAGAGACATTACTGCCTATGGACTTTCAGGACCAATTGGTGCGCCTTCGCGAGACGTTGGCTGGTCGCCGACTGGTACTGTTCGCACCCACATTCCGCAATGCGCAGGCCGAAGCCTATTACGCGTTCAGCGAAGCAGAGCGTAAGGCCCTGGCCGAATGCCTGTTGGCGCACAATGCGGTATTGGGCGTTCGTGAGCATATGGCGGACAAGGCTCATAGCTATTCACAGGCGTTGAGTGGCGTTGACATGCCCGTCATCAGTCTCGATCGGCGCTACTTCGCGGATATCGAGCTTCTTTATCGAGAGTCCGAGTTGCTGATCACCGACTACTCAAGTTGTTTTATTGACTTCATGCTGACTGGTAAGCCAGAAATTTGCTTTGCCTATGATTACGAGTCCTACGCAGGCTCCGAGCGGGGATTGTTCTACGAATTGACGGATGTTTTCCCAGGTCCGGTTTGCCATGACTTCCGTGCGCTGCTGCAGTCGTTGGATGAAACGTTGGCGGGGCAGCAACTTGAAAGCAAAATCTCGTACGAGTTCAAACGCAAGATTTTCTTTGACCATGTTGATGATGGTAATACTCAGCGCGTGCTCGAGCATGTTGCAAGAGAAATGGAGAGGGGGAGCGTATGAAAACTGTTATTACCTACGGAACTTTCGATGTCCTTCATGCTGGGCATATTCGATTGCTGAAACGCGCCCGGGCGCTGGGTGATCGCCTCATCGTAGCGCTATCCAATGATGAGTTTAATGCAGGTAAACATAAAAGCGCATTGCTGGACTATAGCAACCGTAAAGCTGTATTGGAGTCTATTCGCTATGTGGACCTGGTGGTGGAAGAGGCAGAGTGGGAGCAAAAGGTTCACGATGTCAGCAGATACTCAGTGGATGTTTTCGTCATCGGCGATGATTGGAAAGGACACTTTGATTTTCTGAAACCTCATTGCGAGGTCGTTTATCTGTCGCGTACCAACGGCATCTCTTCGACGCAAATTCGTGAGCAGTTAAGCGAAGCCGACGTGTAATTCACAGGAGAGACCGGACAGCCTGAGCAGATTGTCTGGGCCTGTGCCGGTTTGTGAAGGGCCAAGTCGACTCCGACAGACCGTTCACACCAGACTCAGTGGCCTCACCCATCTTCCCAGGATAGAAAAACGCCCGGCATCCTGCCGGGCGTTTTCGTTTCGCTTTGACTTACTGCTGATGCAGTTTCCACGCATCCCCGTGGGGAGCGGTGCCCTTGTCGTACGGGCGGAACAGAGTCATGTAGGCCAGGCCCAGCAGGATCACGATGCCGCCCACCAGGACGATCCCGTAGTTCAGGTACCACGGGGCATCCGGCGTGCGCGGCCAGGACATGTTGATGATCGCCAGCACGCCGTAGGTCAGCGCCAGGATGTTCACGATCCAGCCCCAGTTGCCCAGGGTGAAGGCGCCGCTCGGTTTCCAGCCGCGCAGGCGGGCGAACAGGGCGCCGCTGACGATCATCTGGAAGGACAGGTAGATGCCGATGGCGGCGAAGCTCACCACCATGGCGATGGCGTTCTGCAGGTAGAAGCCGGCGCAGACGATCGCGCTGGGGATCACGCCGCAGGCGATCAGCGCGGCCACCGGTACGTGGGTGTTGGGCGACAGGCGCTTGAGCAGGCCACTGCCCATCACCATCTCGTCGCGTGCATAGGAGTACAACAGGCGGCTGGCGGCGGCCTGCAGGCTGAGCACGCAGGAGACGAACGAGACGATGATCACCGCCATCACCAGGCGCGCGCCGGTCACGCCGAAGGCGTTGTCGAGGATGGTGGTCATCGGGTCCTTGTCGGCGCCGGAGATTACCGCCTGCATGTCCGGTACCGCGAGGATCAGCGCCAGTGCGGCGAAGATCGCGGCGCCGCCACCGATCCAGATGGTCATGCGCATGGCCTTGGGAATGCGCCGGCTGGGGTTCGGGGTTTCCTCGGCGACGTCACCGCAGGCCTCGAAGCCGTAGTAGAGGAACATGCCGGCCAGCGAGGCGGTGAGGAAGGCGGGCCAGTAGCTGCCGTCGATGCGGATGTCGAAGGTGCTGAACAGCACCGAGAAGGGCTGGTGACGCTCGAAGATCAGCAGGTAGGTGCCGATCACCAGCGCACCGAGCAGTTCGCAGATGAAGCCGAACATCGCCACGCGGGCCAGCAGCTTGGTGCCGGACAGGTTGAGCAGGGTGGCGATCACCGTCAGCGCCAGGGCGACGAAGGTGTTGGTCACCGGTGTGGATTCGAAGCCGAGCAATGTGGCGATGTACGGGCCGGCGCCCAGGGCCACGGCGGCGATGGTCACGCACAGCGATACCGAGTAGATCCAGCCGACCATCCAGGCCCAGCGCTTGCCTACCAGGCGTCGTGCCCAGGGATAGACGCCGCCGGAGATGGGGAACTGCGAGACGACCTCGCAGAAGATCAGGCACACCAGCAGCTGGCCGATGCCCACCAGCAGGTAGGACCAGAACATCGGTGGGCCGCCGGCCGCCAGGCACAGGCCGAACAGGGTGTACACGCCGACCACCGGCGAGAGGTAGGTGAAGCCCAGGGCGAAGTTCTGCCAGAGGGTCATGCTGCGTTCGAAATTGGAGGTGTAGCCCAGCGCGCGGAGTTGTTCCGCGTCGCGGTCCAGGGGCTGGATCGAGCTGTTCATCGTGGGTGTCCTGTCTGAGGTTTTCGCGTCGGCAGCCAATCGGGTGCAACGGAAAGCGTTGTTGTTATTGTTCGGCGCGCGGGGTCGGCCGCGCGCCGTCTTGCTCCAAACCTCTCGTGTCGCTGGTTCTCGCCGGGTTACAGCTTGATCCAGGTCGCCTTCAGCTCGGTGTACTTGTCGAAGGCGTGCAGCGACTTGTCGCGACCGTTGCCCGACTGCTTGAAGCCGCCGAAGGGCGCGGTCATGTCGCCGCCGTCGTACATGTTCACCCACACGCTGCCAGCGCGCAGGGCGCGGGCGGTGAGGTGGGCCTTGGAAATGTCGCGAGTCCAGACCGCTGCTGCCAGCCCGTACGGGGTATCGTTGGCGATGCGGATGGCTTCCTCGGCGTCCTCGAACTCGATGACCGAAAGCACCGGGCCGAAGATTTCCTCGCGGGCGATCTTCATCGCATTGCTCACGCCGTCGAACAGGGTCGGTTCGACGTAGGTGCCACCGGTTTCCTCCAGCACGCGCTTGCCGCCAGTGAGGATCTTCGCGCCTTCGTCCTGGCCGGCCTGGATGTAGCCCAGCACCTGCTCCAGCTGGCGGCCGTCGACCAGCGCGCCGACGTTGGTTTCCGGGTCCAGCGGGTGGCCGGCCTTCCAGCCTTTCAGGGCCTCGACCACCAGCGGCAGGAACTTCGCCTTGATCGACTTCTGCACCAGCAGGCGCGAGCCGGCGGTGCAGACTTCGCCCTGGTTGAAGGCGATGGCCGCGGCGGCGGCTTCGGCGGCGGCCTGCAGGTCCGGTGCGTCCTCGAAGACAATGTTCGGGCTCTTGCCGCCGGCCTCCAGCCAGATGCGCTTCATGTTCGACTCGCCGGCGTAGACCATCAGTTGCTTGGCGATTTTGGTGGAGCCGGTGAACACCGCGGTGTCCACGTCCATGTGCAGTGCGAGGGCCTTGCCGACGGTGTGCCCGTAGCCCGGCAGCACGTTCAGTACGCCGGCGGGAATGCCGGCCTCGATGGCCAGCTGGGCGATGCGGATGGCGGTCAGCGGCGAGCGCTCCGACGGTTTGAGGATCACCGAGTTGCCGGTGGCCAGTGCCGGGCCGAGTTTCCAGGCGGCCATCATCAGCGGGAAGTTCCACGGCACGATGGCGGCGACCACCCCTACCGGCTCGCGGGTGACCAGGCCGAGCTGGTCGTGGGAAGTGGCAGCCACTTCGTCGTAGACCTTGTCGATGGCCTCGCCGCTCCAGCGCAGGGAGTCGGCGGCGCCCGGCAGGTCGACGTTCAGCGAATCGCCGATGGGCTTGCCCATGTCCAGGGTTTCCAGCAGCGCCAGTTCCTCGGCGTGCTCTTCCAGCAGGGCGGCGAAGCGGATCATCACGGCCTTGCGGGTGGCCGGCGCTTCACGCGACCAGACGCCGGAGTCGAAGGTGGCGCGGGCGCTCTGCACGGCGCGCTCGGCGTCGGCGGCGTCGCAACTGGCGACCTTGGCCAGCAGGCGGCCGTCCACCGGGCTGATGCAATCGAAGGTTTCGCCGGAGGCGGCGGCAAGGTACTCACCCTGGATGAAGGCGCGGCCCTCGATCTTCAGGACCTTGGCGCGGGCTTCCCAATCGGCGCGGGTTGGCTGGCTCATGCGTATCGCTCCTCGTTCTTGCTGTTGTTGGCGGAGACGGCCTGCGGACCGTCGCTGGCAAATACATTTGAAACCATATCTTATGTTTTTGCGGTTGCCAATACGGGGTGGAAAAGACGCGTTTCTGAGGACGTTTCGCGGCAAAAGACCTTGCTGAAAGACCGCGAGGCGATTAAAAAATATGAAGACATAGTTTTGCGCGAAGCCGCGGCGGGCATGCCGTAGACTTCGCCATCACCAGAACAGAACGCCAGAACAGGAATATTCCGCGTCGGAAGCGCCCACGCTCCGCGCCCTGCTGCCTATGAACGAATTCAGGAAAGTCCGCCCCGCCAGTTTCATGCGCCTGCGCCAGGAAGGGCGCACCGAGGAAGTCGCGCGCCGGCTGGTGGAGATGGTCGACCTCGGCCTCTACGCCGAAGGCGAGCAACTGCCCAGCGAAAGCGAGCTGGCGATGCAGTTCGGCGTCGCCACCGTGACCCTGCGCGACGCCCTGGCGGAGCTGCGCGAACGTGGCGTGATCGAGACCCGGCGTGGGCGCAACGGTGGCAGCTTCGTCTGCTCGCCGCAGCACACATCCGAGGACGCGCTGCTGGGGCAACTGCGCCAGATGAGTGCACTGGAGCTGCGCGACCTGGGCGACGAGCATGTCGCCATCGCCGGAGCTGCTGCTCGCTTGGCGGCGCAGCGCTCCACCTCCGATGAGCAGGCGCGCATCGCTCAATACCTCGATGCGCTGGCCTGTGCCACCACCCGGCAGGAGCAGCGCCGCGCCGATGCGCGTTTCCATATCGAGATCGCCGTCGCCGCCCAGTCCGTGCGCCTGACCCACGCGGAGACGCGCCTGCAGGCGGAAATCGGCGAGTGGCTTTGGCTGCTGGTGAGCGGCTTTCCCGGTGCGCCGGCCATCGAGCAGGAGCACCGCGCCATTCTCGAAGCGATCAGCGCCGCTGATTCGAACCTGGCCGGCGCGCTGGCCGAAGCTCACGTTACCCGCGGCATCAAACGGCTGATCAACCTGCGCCTGAGCCTGCTGGCCGATGACGGCTGACTGGCACAGCGCTTGCTGCTTTCCCGGCGCGTCTGCAAGGACGCAGGCAACGACTCGGCGCAGGCCTCTCTGGCCTGCGCGATAACAAGAATAGCGAGGCTCCGGTCATGTCCAGCGACCAACCCACGGATGAACTCCAGCGCTGCGCCCAGCGCATCGACGCTTCCATCCGTAACGTTTTCCAGCGCCTTGACGAACTGGCCGGCGAGGTCGTGGCGATCTGGCGCACGCTGGCGCAGGAGGGCAAGCGCCCATCTTCCAAGGACCTCGGCGCCCTGCGCCCGCGCATCCAGCATGACCTGACCGATGACGGCACGCGCCTGCACGGCACCGGCGTGGTGATCGAGCCAGGCGAGCTGGCCGACCAGGAGATGTACCTGGAGTGGTGGTACCACGGCCGCGGCGACAAGGTCGTGCCCATGAGCCTGAACTTCAACCGGCGCAGCGAAAGCTTTTACAACTACCTCAACATGCCGTGGTTCTCCCGCCCGCGTGCCAGCGGCCAGCCCTCGGTGGTCGGGCCCTTCGTAGATCTCTACGGCACTGACTTGTACATCCTCGCCTTCTCCGTGCCGATCCAGGTGGACGGCCGCTTCATCGGCGTCGCCGCCGCCGACATCGCCTTGCACGAATTCGAAGGCGTGCTGCTGGGCAGTCTGATGCAGATGGGCCACGAAGCCCTGGTGGTGAATGGCGAAGGGCGCGTTGTCGCAGCCAACACCGCCAACTGGTTCGCCGGCGACCTGGCCCGGCGCACGCTCGGGCGTGCTGCGCAGGGGCGCGAGCAGGAGCTGGCGGCCTCCTTCTCGCACTGGGCAGTCATCGAGCGACCGCTGAGCCGCCGTCTCGCCGGCGCCGCCTGAGGCTGCCAAACGCTGCGTAAACGGCTAGGCTAGGGCGGTTCCCTCATCGACGGATACCGCCATGAGCCAGTCGCTCGACACCCTTTCCGATTTCGAACCCTTGAGTGCAGTGGATGCCCGCGTTCTCGGGTGCCTGATCGAAAAGCAGCTCACCACCCCCGAAGCCTACCCGCTGACCCTCAACGCCCTGGTCACCGCGTGCAACCAGAAGACCAGCCGCGACCCGGTGATGAACCTCACCCCCGGCCAGGTCGGCCAGTCGCTGCGCCACCTGGAAGGCCGCGAGATGACCCGCCTGGTCATGGGCAGCCGTGCCGATCGCTGGGAGCAGCGCCTGGACAAGGCGCTGGAACTGGTCAAGCCGCAGGTCATCCTGCTCGGCCTGCTGTTCCTGCGCGGCCCGCAGACCCTCAACGAGCTGCTCACGCGCAGCCAGCGCATGCACGACTTCGACGACACCGAAGAAGTCCGCCACCAGCTCGAACGCCTCGCCGGACGTGGCATGGCTGTGCAGCTGGAGCGTCAGGCCGGCCAGCGCGAAGATCGCTACATGCACCTGCTGGGCACCGAGGAAGACCGCGAGGCGGCGATTGCCTCCAGCGGCAGCCGCGCCTCCAGCGAGCGCAGCGATGGTGCCGGGCATGACGAAGGGCGACTGGTGGAACTGGAAGGTCGCATCGCCGCCCTGGAAGAGCGCCTCGCCCTGCTGGAGCTTGGCCTTCCGCGCGACTGAATGGGAACGTTCCCCGGCAGGTCGACCAAGGTCGGCCTGTCCGTCCGCTAATCCAGCGTTAATATTTGCCCCCGATAGTCATGCTTGCCCCCGCTTCACCCCGGAGTACCCCATGAGTCGCAAACCCTCCCAGGCCCAGCTGAACGCCGTGCTCAGCCAGCTCACGGAAACCGACTTCAAATCCATTGGCGATCTCGCCGGTCCGCGCGAGGCCAACCTCCTGGTCATCCGCGAACTCTTCCGCCAGGGATTGATCAAGGGCGTGCTGGTCGACGATCCATTCGGCGCCGAGGACGATGACGGCCCGTTGCTGTGCAACGCCGAACGCTTGCGCCTGCGCAAGCCTTGCGTGGAAAGGGTGGTGGAAGAGCAGGTCGAGCCGCTGATGCCGCGGCTGGGGTTCCTGACGCTTTAGGCAAATCACGGGCAAGAAAAAAGGCGCTGGACTTGAGGCTCAGCGCCTTTTTCTTGGATTGGTGGAGCCGGGGGGATTTGAACCCGGCTAAGCGTCTGGAAAGCGCTGGCATTCTTTGGATAGCGCCAGTGTTTCCGGGGCTTCTAGCCGTTTCGCACGGGATAGCGTTGGAAAGGGTCGGTAAGCGCTGTGGGCACTTTTTGGTCACTGGTCTTCGTCTTCTAGGCTTTTTGAGGCTTCACAATATGGGGCTTCGTTAAGTGCTTTGCATCTTTGCCCAAAGATAGCTTTTGCAGCTTTCATGCAGTCCTCATATGAGAGGTTTGCGTTTGCATTTCTGCATACGGTGGAGATCGTTACGTGCCCGTCTCTCCATTCGTATTCGACTGGGGTTACTTTGTTGTTGATTTTTAGCCCCATGCGAACCCAAGCCCAGCGGTGCTTTTCTACTTTTGGAGACATTGCAGAAAGCTGAATTACTTCTGCTGCCTCTTTTGCTTCCGCTTGGGTTGGGGAGTAGCAAATCGTTAGGTAGATCAGCGTCGTGATTGCTGTGAGTCCTTTCATTCCTATCCTCCGTTCCTTCGGGAAAACCAGCGCCTACCTACTTCCTGAGTGATCGCTATCCCGCGCTTTGATTGGACAAGTTTGTATTGGCCTCGTCGTATTCAGGGCTTGTCTGTCCGTCCGTAGGCTTGGTCTCCCCGGTAAGTAGCCACCAGCGATAACCAGGGTAGAACGATGCGAGAACTTCGATCTCATCTGCGCCAACGCGTGCTCGTCCACGCTTGATATTTACCCAGCGGTTGTAATCGGTCTTTCCTGCGCGGGTCAGGTCGTTGAGGCTGCTTTTTTCGATTAATAGCAGCGCTCTATCTGTAAGGCTATTTGCCATAGTTACAAATCATCGTTTGTCATATGTACAAAGGGTAGGGTGCGCTCTATGATTTGTACATAGGGCTGTACATGGTACTAAAGCTATCCAGTCCTATCCAATCAAGTCCGAATCATAGCGCAGGAAAGGGTCATGGAACTGGAAGGACGCAACGTTTCCGCAGCCGATCTCAGAGGGGCTCCGCCTCTGCTTCCGTGGAAGGAATTCGCGAAGTGGATTGGCATGGGTGAAGACGAGCAAATCGTCTGGGGCTGGATTCGGAATGGCTACCTGCCGCGCTTCAAGATCGGCACTCACGTGATGGTGAATGTCGCTCTGCTGAATCGTCAGCTGCTTGAGCAGGAGGGCATCTGATGACCCTCCGTTACATCGTGGAAATGTCCACCGTCCATGGCCCGAGTCGTCGGCGTCGCTGGCATCGCGTTCATACCGATGTTTCTCGTTCTGCCTGCCAGAGCTGGGTGAATGAGGCTGTGTCCGGCCTCCCGACTGAAGCTGAAGTCCCCCGCTCTTGGGGGCTGACTCGCGATCGTGCTTTGCAGGGCTACCGCGTCCGTGGGGTGCGCCATGAGTCTCTTTGATGTGTGTCTTCTTCTCGTTGCTTTCGTGTTTGGCGTTGCTGCGTTCGCTGAAGCATGCGTTCGCGCTTGCTTCGGTTCGAAGCCTTGGTTTCCGAGGGGGCGTTATGTCGGTCCTGTCGAAGTACCTGTTCAAGCCACATCTGAAGGACTGCACGTGTGTGGTGTGTTGGGTTCATCGGGAGTGCGCAAAGCCTTCCCCGCCTCCCGTGCAGCCTTGCCCCGACTGTCGCCCTGCTGGTCGCCCGTTCTTCCGCGATGGGCTGTGGACAGTGAGTCCCGCGCACTTCTGCAAGCGGCACGGGCCCAGCGCCAAGCCACCGAAGTACTGGCATGTGATCTACGACTCGGGGCGACCGACTCCGCATGTGCCGATACGCGAACCACTTACTGAGGACCTATTCCGATGATTCCCCAACGCAAAGATGCCCCTACCGACAAGGAACGCCGCTTCTACGTAGTGGCTCCCAGCTCCGTTTACCTCGCTTTGCAGACCGAAGCTGTGCAGCGCGAAACGGACGTTTGGTCCCTCGGTGGTGCAGTTCTTCAGGCGTGGGTAACGGCTGGTTGCCCGGACATCAAACCCGATCAGCAAAGCCAGGGCGACTCCCTGTGAACCCGACAAAGCCTGTGCCCTTGATCACTGTTCCGAATTGCCCTGCCCGTCACGTCGCCGTCGGTGCGGACTAGGGAGGGCTGACCGGAGCAGGGGCAAGGGCCGAAGGGCGAAGCGAACCCTTGCCCCTGTGACGGGCAGTCCTACCGTCCGCAGTGACCGATGGCGGCGGGGCGGGTTGGGCAATGGAGGCCCTGCCCAGAGCTAAGCCCGAGGGGGCTTTTGATCTGGCTCTTAAGAAACGCAGGCAGCAATGACTTCGCGAGAAGAAAACCCCAGTCAGCAGACGGGCATCGAGGGATGCAGGGCTGTATGGGGAAAACAACCGAAGCGCTCAGAGAGCGTAACTGCAATGGAGAAACACGATATGGCACGCATGACCATGGAAGCCCCGATTCTCGGCACTCAGTACATCGAGGTGAACGGTGTTGCATACGGCAAGGTGTTCATCGGTGAGGAGCCGGACGGCAAGACCGAGCACATCGCCTCGGTGCAGCAGATGAATATCAAGTCCGAGGTGGCTCGCGAGGTCTTCGAATCCGGCCAGCAGTTCAAGCTGGGTCAGGTGGTGCAGTTCACCATCGAGACGGATCGGGGCGGTAAACAGTCCGTCAAAAACGAAGTGATCCACATCGCGGCGGTGGGTGCTCAGCGCGCTCAGCAACCGCAAACCCAGCAGGCTAGCAAGCCCGCTGGTGAGCCGGCTAAGGCCTGATAAGCGATGAAACGGCCTCTCTGGTATCGCCTCGCACGGCTCGCGATGTTGGGGATTCGCGAGCCCTTCTATAGCCCGGCCTTCTGCCTGTTTCTTGGGTTCGCCATGGGCCTTTTGGCCTCGATGCTCTCTATCTATGGCGTAGGTCGCGAAATGGACGGGGCGTTTACCCAGGCAATGACTGGGGTCGTTCAAGCATGTCAGGTGGCGGCCAAATGAATTTCGTTGGTTGTGATGGGGAGTGGACGGTTGCGGGCGGGGTTCTGAGCTGTGCCGGGACTGTTTACACCTACACAACTAACGAAATGGCGCAGATGTTCAACGGGGTATCTGCGGCAACGGGTTTATCGCTATCGCAAGTGATCGATTATGGAATGCACTTCGGTCTGCTGGTTTGGGCCATTGTGTTTTCGTATAAGAAAATCGCTGAAGCGATGGACCTCTAACCTCTGCAAAGGAAAACCATCGTGATCAAGTATCAAAGCAAAAAAGAGATGCTGAAAGCTGGTCTGAAGTCCCTTCCGGTGCGTGCCGGTATGGTGATCGGCGGTCTGACCATGGCGGCGACTTCGTTCGCTGCTGATGATGTTGATACCGCGCCGATCCTCGCCAAGCTGGCTGCATGTGTTGTGGCCGTCGCTGCTGTTGCGTCGGCTGCTCTCGGCGTGGTTATCGTCGTCAAGACCTACAAGTACGTGCGCACTGCTCTGTAAGCAACGCACCATCAACTAAGCCCGGTTTCGCGCAAGCGGGCCGGGCTTTTTGTTGCCCGGAGTTTGATATGAAAGTTATGTCGATATTGAGGGTGTTGGCACTTTGCCTTTGGTCCGTGGCGCTTTCTGGGGAGGTCTTTGCGGCTGATTATTCTTGGCGAGTTGCCCCGTCGGGTAGC
This sequence comes from Pseudomonas sp. Pseusp97, assembly GCF_047304025.1. Classification (NCBI taxonomy): domain Bacteria; kingdom Pseudomonadati; phylum Pseudomonadota; class Gammaproteobacteria; order Pseudomonadales; family Pseudomonadaceae; genus Pseudomonas; species Pseudomonas sp. Pseusp97. Next base: position 38,495 of record NZ_JBGLYK010000016.1, read on the forward strand.
CTTTCGTCAGCTTTCGTTAATACCTATTTCCCAAGTGCTCGTGCTGTGTGTGATGGCATACCCGGAGCTTGGGCTCCAGGGGCTTGGACCGCGACAGGGGTTATTATTTCTTTCACGTTAACCGATGCAGCGAAGGGTTCATACGGTTGCGTTATTCAGATTAAGAACTCTTCGGGTGTTACGGCAAGCTCTAGCCAGTTTGCTATTGCTCGTTACGGCGATGGCTGTGCCGCTGGAACCATCTATAACGCAACGACTGGGCGTTGTGATCTGCCCGATCCTAAGGCTGGACAAGTTTGTAGTGATCAAAAGGGTCCGGGTGGGGTTGCTTATATCAAAGCTTCGGATGGTGGTTGTGTCCCGTTAACGGATGCGGATAGGCCTGCAATGTGTAAGTACATGGCTTCTTATGGTACTCAATATAAGAAGATTAGAGTTAGGTTTAATACCGATGGCACCAGTCCTGCGGCCGATACGGATTACAAGAACGCTCTTGGTTGCGAGTTGGATATACAGATATCGTCGACTTGTGTAATGCCTCCTCCGGCTTGCTCTAATAGTAATGGTACGGGGGTTTGTATGCCAAAGAACGAAGGCACTTGTCTCGCCTCCGTTACTTTCACCGGAAGGGTTTTGTCTGATGCGGGCGGGCTTCAGGTTGCCGATCCTGAAGGGGCTAATTCTGGTTACTGCGTAGACCCTGCTAACTGTAAGCTCCCGGATTTGCCTAAAACTGAAGAAAATAAACAGTGTAATTACACTACAGATGCTGAAGGGCGAAAGGTTTGCGATTCTCGCCAGTTCAGTGGTGAGCCAGGGCAGCAAAGCTGCGGGGATGTAAATGGTACCTTTCAGTGTGTGGGTAAGGCTCCCACTGCAAACGGTATAGATATATCAACTAAGGTTGATACAAAGGCTAATTCGGACGGCTCTACTACTTCTACTAAAACTGATGTTGCGACGAAGTACGACTGTTCGGGAAAGTACTCCGATTGCAAAGTGACTACTACTACCACTACAACGACTACGACTAAGAATGCGGCGGGTGAGGTTACTGGTAGTAATTCACAGACTACATGTAAGGGGGATTCCTGTAGTGGCTCTAGTGGTACGGGTGGCGGCGGGAACGGCGGCAAGGGTGACGACACGACTAACTGCGACCCAGCGACCGACCCTAAGGCCTGTGAAGGTGGCTCTACGGATGGCGGCGGTAAGAAGTGTGATGCGCCTATTCAGTGCGATGGTGATGCGGTTATGTGCGCCATTCTCCAGCAGCAACACAAAGACACTTGCGAATTGATGGCTGAGCCTTCTGATGAAGAGAAGTCGAAGTTTGAGCAGGATAAGGCTGCTGAAATAAGCAAGGTTGATGCATTGCAGGATGAGCTGGACGATAAGGCATCCGGGCTATTCGCTGACTTCCAAGCTAAAGCCACCGGCAATCAATACGGTGGTCAGTGCTTAGCGGATAAGTCGTTAGAGGTATTTGGCGCTACATTCACTCTGCCGCTTTCTAAGATCTGCCCTTATCTTGTGTTGCTTCGTTATGCATTGATTGCCATGGCCTATCTGGCTGCGGCCCGTATTGTTTCGCGTGGAATATAAGGAGGCTCAATATGTGGGGCGTTCTTGTTCAAGCAATTATTGCGGCTGGCACTTACTTCTTGCCGCGTCTTCTCGCGGCGCTGGGTGTGGTCGTGTTCTCAGAAACTGCTGTTCAGCCGATTCTCAATTGGCTACAGGGAAAGATCATCGAGCAGCTTTCCGGTTCTGCTGAGTTTCTCGGGTTTCTTCAGTTTATGGGCGTGCAGGATGCGGTATCGATCATCTTTAGCGCTTATGGCGTTCTCTTGGGCATGGTCGCTGCTAAAGCGGCATTCTCCAAGTCGGCGGCGAAAGGAGGTTAATCATGCAGACGCTAGTCACCGGTAAGCCCGGAGCCGGGAAAACTTCTAATGAGCTTTGGAAGTTCCTGCACGATAAGGAATATCAAGGTCGCCCGAAGTTTTGCACGCCTATCAAGGGCTTCGATGCGGAAAAGCATGGTGTAACCGAGATTCCAGACTTGAAGGGCTGGCGGGAGCTTCCGGAAGGTTCTGTGATCTTTGTCGATGAGGTGCAGGATTATTTGGGGGCTCGGAGTGGTAAGGAGGTTCCTGAGTGGATTCGCGAGTTTGCCCGCCATCGCCATTACGGTATGGATTTCATTTTTACCACTCAGAGTCCGCTTTTCCTTGATCCCTTCGTGCGCAAGCTGTGTCAGCGGCATATTCACTACAACCGTCCTTGGAATATGTCCAAGTCATCTAGGCGTACTTGGGAAACGGTGCAGAACGATCCTGAGTCGAAAACGGCTAAGCGGGACTCTCAGGCTTCTATTGTTTCTGCTAATCCGAAGGTGTTTGAGCTATTTACGTCTACTGTGTTGGACACACATAAGCCTCGTCCTCCGTGGAAGTTGATTGCTATAGCTGTATTTGCGCTAGTTATGTTGATCGGTGGTGTTATTGTGGCAAAGGCTTACTTAAGCAAGCTTGAGCAGAATGGCGATCAAAATAAGCCTAAGGAGATTGAATCCTCGCAGGTCAATCCTACGCCTAAAGAGTCAGCAGGAATTGCCTCCAGTGTGGGTAAGGCTGTTTCGGGGGATGGAGTTGTTTGGTCGCTCGATACGATGCAGCCACGCATCCCCGGCATGCCTTGGACGGCTCCGGTCTATGACCAGCTAACCCGGCCTACAGACTTCCCGCGGATCGCTGGATGTATACGTTTCCAAACTGGTCCGTGTCGATGTTTCACGCAGCAGGGAACGCCCATCTCCATGGGGCAGCAAGCCTGCTTAGCGAATATCAAAGAAGGGATGTTCGATCCATGGAAGTCCGGTCGTGGCCAGCAGGCTCAGCAAGCCGCCGCGCAGGCTCCTGCGCAGCCAACAAGGCTCTTGGATGAGCCAGCCCCTACCCCAGCAGTACAGGTCAACGTTGTGGCTGATTCCGAGTATCCATCGCGCCCCTGGCGTTCAAAGAATGCCGGTTCGTCCGCCACTTATGTCCAGTCAGGCGGCGGGTTTGACTATGTGCCTCGATAGGAAATTGGGGTCCCTTTCGATCCGTGGGCGCGAATTGCTGAGGCACGAAGCAAACGCGCCCACGGATTGGAAGGGGCCGGGCTGACGTCCCTGTAACACGTCAGAAAACTAGCTAGCTCGAATGGACATAAGTGGATAGGACTGGATATGAAAAAGGCAGTTGATCAGGTTCGTTTGGATGTGGAAACGGCGCTTGAAGACCCGCGCGGTCGGCTCTTCATTGATCCCATCTCTGCGGCGCTCACGGACCTTTCCGGCGTGCGCATTCTGCGCTGTGGCGTGGATACGGTTCGCCAGCTCTACCGGGGCATGGTTCGCCCTGACGTGCTGTGCCTGTTTGAAGAGCCAGGCATGGTGGATTTCGCTGGTTTCCGTTGGCACTCGGGGCGTGTTGGCCGTGATAGCGGGTATCAGTACAAGCTCCAGAATGCCGACCTCGGGTTGGTCCTGCTGGTGAAGAACTTCAATAGCAAGCTCGACGCGATTGGTCCTCACCTCAAGATCGAAGTCAGTCCGCATACCATCGAGAGCATGACCCACGATGAGCTTCAAAAGCTCATGGATAGCTTGGCGCGTGAAGTGCTGATTCATATGGAGCGCAACCAATGCGCGGTGCACCTCGCGCTTGATGTGCAGGGATGGGTGCCGACGGCTGACCTCTCCACACGCATGCATTGCAAGGCTCGCGCTCAGCGTGAAATCAGCGGCATCAGTGAGCTGTCGTGGGCGGCTAAAGCGTCTGTGTACGGTCGGGGCGAGACGTTCATGTTTGGGTCGGCCAACGGTATTCAGCTGTCGATCTACAACAAAACCGAGCAAGCGAAGGCCGTCGACAAGCTCGACTACTGGGAATCGGTCTGGTCGCGTTCAGACAATCCGTTTGATGACGAGGATCCGGCGAACTATCAGCCCGAGCAGGCGGTGTGGCGCATAGAGCTTCGTTTCCATCACTCGGTCGTTCAGCAGTTCGCAGAAGGCTCGGCTAGCACGGCTACCGGTGACTTCATTTCCACCGATTCCTATGCCGATCTGGTGCCCCATCTCGATGGCCTCTGGTCCTATGGTGTGTCCTTGTTCCGTCTGCTGTCCCGTCCGGGCGTCTACGATGCTTTCTGGTCGCTGATTCGCATGGATGTGAGGGTATCGGTGCCTGTCCCCTCTCTGCTCGATCAGACGCATTACAAGCGCTACTACAAGACCTCTCGCGGCTTCTCCGGTAAGAACGTCGATCTCTTCATGGGGAATTTCATCTCACTGCTGGCCCGGGAGCGCGTTGGGGCAAAAAAGGCCATGGCCAGACTTCAGGAATGGGAATGCTGGCCCGTTATTCGCGACCACTACGCCGCAAAGGGAAAGGACGCGGACGCGATTTATAAGCACGTGAAGGACCTCCTTGAAGAGCGAAGCGTTCGATGGGGGAGGGCCGTCTGATGGCAGTCACGAAGCAAGATGATGGGCGGTGGAAGGTAGACGTCCGCGTATCTCCGGTGAAGCGGTTCCGAAAGACCTTCAAGACGAAGGGGGAGGCGTTGCGCTTTGAATCGCACGTCCAAGGTAAAGCGGCGCAGTCGAAGGAGTGGGCCGAGAAGGGGCCGGATCGTCGCCGACTCTCTGAGCTGGTTACGCTCTGGTATGACCTTCATGGCCATATGCTGAAGGACGGTGAACGTCGTCGTTCCAAGCTCGATGCGTTGGCTATTCGCCTGGGCGATCCTGTGGCGTCCACGCTCAAGCCTCAGGTGTATGCGCATGATCGTCGGGTGCGTAATGAAGCCGGTACGTCGCCTAAGACGCTGAACAATGAGCTGGGGTATCTGCGGGCGGTCTACAACGAATTGAAAGGGCTTGGCGAGGTCCTCTATGCCAATCCATTGGAGCTGGTGAAGCCCTTCCGTATAGAGGAACGGGAGCTGTCGTGGCTCGATGATGGCGAGGTTGATCAGCTGCTTGATGCCATTCGTAGTGGCTGCGATAACCCGCACGTGCTGCCCATCGTGCTGATTTGTCTGGCCACTGGCGCTCGATGGTCTGAAGCGGAAGGCCTGCGGCCTGCAAGGTTGCGTGACTGCACCGTGACCTATTCGCAGACGAAGTCCTCGAGGGTGAGGTCTGTTCCGATCTCTGCCGACCTCGATGCGTTCCTACGCGAGCATTGGAAACGTCACGGCCAGTTCACTCCGGCGATCACTTCATTCCGGCGTGCTCTTGATCGTTCTGGTATCGCGTTACCCAAAGGACAGGCGAGTCATGCGCTCCGGCATACGTTTGCGAGCCGGTTCATGCAGAAGGGCGGGAACATCCTCACGCTACAGAAGATTCTGGGGCACTCCAGCCTTGCTATGACCATGCGATATGCGCATCTCGCACCTGAGCATCTGGTCGAAGCGGTTCGACTGAACCCGTTAGCTGGTAGGGCAATTTTTGGGCAAGGGCATGCCCTAGAAAGCAAAAACCCTTGAAATTCACTAGGAAAATCAAGGGTTTAGGCTGTTTGCGTTTGGTGGAGCCGGGGGGATTTGAACCCCCGTCCGCCAGTTCTCCGCTGTCGGTTCTACATGCTTAGCCATCTCTATTGAGTTAACTCCGCGCGGCCCGAGTGGCAGGGCGCTTGGAGCGAGCTGTATGAGTTTTAGCCGTTACGTCTACAGCGAACTTGGCGGCGATCCTGTTCTATATGACAGACCTAATCTTCGGGTTTACAGGCATCCCCTAGGGTCTGCTAGCGGCACTTAGGCTGCTAGGGCGTAGTTGTCGTCGTTGGCAACTATAAAGTTGTGGCAGCTGATTTACGAGAACTGTCACCTACTCGGCATGCCCCTCGAGTTTTGTTACCGGCGTCGAATCCTAATCGGCCCCAAAACCTTGAAAGGTCACGGACGATTGTACGGGAAAGCCGCCCCGATAGCCACCCGGGGCGGCGCAAGGTGTTGTCAGGCCAGGAATTTCAGCACGGCTTCGGCCACGGCCTCGGAGGACGCGGGGTTCTGCCCGGTGATCAGGCCGCGGTCGACCTCGACGTGGCTCTGCCAGTCCGGGCCCTTGCTGTAGCGGGCTCCGTTGGCCTTGAGCATGTCCTGAACCAGGAAGGGCACCACGTCGGTAAGGCCCACGGCTTCCTCCTCGCTGTTGGAGAACCCGGTGACATGCCGGCCCTGCACCAGCGGCTGGCCGTCCAGCCCGCGCGGGTGGCGGAACACGGCAGGAGCATGGCAGACGGCGGAGACGGTCTTGCCGCTGGAGTGGAACGCTTCGATCAGTGCCACCGAGGTGCGGTCCTCGGCCAGGTCCCAGAGCGGGCCGTGGCCGCCGGGGTAGAACACCGCGTCGTAGTCATCGGCCTTCACTTCGCTGAGCTTCACCGTGTTGGCCAGAGCGGCCTGGGCTTCGCTGTCCTCGCGGAAGCGCCGTGTGGCCGGGGTCTGGGCGCCTTCCTCGTCGCTCTTGGGATCGAGCGGCGGTTGGCCGCCCTTGGGCGAGGCCAGCGTCAGGCTGGCGCCGGCATCCTTGAACACGTAATAGGGCGCGGCGAACTCCTCGAGCCAGAAGCCGGTTTTCTTGCCGGTGCTGCCGAGCTGGTCGTGGGAGGTCAGGACTACCAGGATTTTCATGCTCACTCCTTCGGCGTATCGCTAGTCATGCGGCTGCCGCCGAAACGGCAGCCCGGACTGTCAGTGTAGGCAATGAGCCGACCGCGTCAGCGCGACAGGGTGATACCCAGATAGGCGGCGTACAGCGCGCCGTTGAGCATGAATACCCAGATGGGCAGGCCACCGCTGCGCTGGGCGTTGATCCGCAGCCAGAGCGCGGCCCCCAGGGTCACCAGCACGCCGGTGAGGACTTCGATGCGCGGCTGCCAGGGCGTGAGCAGGATGCCGATGGCGGGCAGCAACGTGCCTTGGAACACCATGGCGCCGCTGATGTTGCCGAAGGCCAGGGTGTCCCTGCCGCGGCGCACCCAGAGGATGCTGTTGATCTTCTCCGGCAGCTCGGTGGCGATGGGAATGATCAGCAGCGACAGCAGCAGCGCGGAGATACCCAGGATGTGCGACAGGCCTTCCACGCCATGGATGAAGCCCTTGGCGCCCAGCACCAGCAGCGCCAGGCCCAGCAGGAGTTGCAGCAGGATGGTGGCGAGGTTGGTCGGCAGGCCGATGCGCGACAGGTACATGTGGTGGTCGGCCTCGGTACCGTGGCCGTCTTCCACCAGACCTTGCGATGCGCGCAGGGTCAGCGTGATGTAGCCGACGTAGGTGAGCACCAGCAGCACGCTGAGGGCGATGCGTACGGAGCGCAGTTCAACGGGAACGAACATGGCGATGGTGGCGAAGCAGAACGCGACCAGGAAGAAGTTCAGGTCGCGCTGCAACCCGGTGCGTTCGGGGCGGATGCGCCCGAGCAGGCCGCGGGTGCGCCAGGCGAAGCAGGCCATCAGGCAGGTGGACAGGGTGGAGAGCATCAGCGGCGCGCCGAGGATCGCGCCGACGCCGACTTCTTCATTGAGATTGACGTTGCTGGTGCCGGCGAACAGCGCCAGCAGGGGGATCAGGGTTTCCGGCAGGGCGGTGCCGACAGCGGCGAACAGCGAGCCGGTGACGCCTTCGGAAATGCCCATGCGTTCGCCAAGGTGTTCCAGGGCGTTGGTGAAGAGTTCGGCGGCGATCAGGATCACCAGCAGCATGCCGAGCAGCTCGAGGAGGAAGGTCAGCATGCGCGCAGCTCCAGGCAGGTGGAGCGAAGGGTGGGGTAGGGCATCACGGTGAAGCTCCCGGCCGGTGTAGTACCCATGACCACGCATCTCCCCGGCCGTTGCGGAGATCTCGTGGTCAAAGGTCTTGCCAGGCTGTATCGCTGACGACGCCATGGCCTGTGGGCCAAGTGTGTTGACGTCGCCCCCGTTCGTCGAACGGTCGGCTACTCCCCAATGACGCCGCGCATTCTAGCGGATCGGGCGAGCAGCTCAACCCTGCGCTACCAGGTATCGATCAATGGGCGTTTTTTTCCCTGGCGCGGTGCGGGCTTCGGCGTCGATGCCAGGCCGCGCAACAACCAGCGGCGGGTGTCGGCCGGGTCGATGACATCGTCTATCTCCAGGTAGCTCGCCATGTTCAGGCCCTTGCCGTTGCGGTAGGCGGCGGCGACCAGCTTGTCGAACAGCTTCTGCCGCTCCTGCGGGTCCTCGATAGCGGCCAGTTCCTTGGCATAGCCGAGGCGGATTGCCCCTTCCAGTCCCATGGCGCCGAACTCGCCGCTGGGCCAGGCCACGGTGAACAGCGCCGCGTGGAAGCTGCCGGCGGCCATGGCTTGCGCGCCCAGGCCGTAGCCCTTGCGCAGCACGACGGTGAAGAAGGGCACCGTGAGGCTGGCGGCGGTGACGAACATGCGCGACACGTGGCGCACGGTGCCGGTCTTTTCCGCCTCCGGGCCGACCATGAAGCCGGGGGTGTCGCACAGTGAGATGATCGGCAGGTCGAAGGCATCGCACAACTGCATGAAGCGCGCGGCCTTGTCGCCTGCCTCGGCGTCGATGGCACCTCCCAGATGCATGGGGTTGTTGGCGATCAGGCCGAAGGGTTTGCCTTCGATGCGCACCAGCGCGGTGATCATGCCCGCGGCGAAATGCCGGCGCAGTTCCAGCACCGAGCCGCTGTCGGCCAGTTGCTCGATGACCTGGCGGATGTCGTAGACGCGCAGGCGGTTCTCCGGCACTGCGTGGCGCAGCAGGCGCTGGTCGGCGCACTGCCAGTCGGCGCTGTCGCCCTGGAAATAGGCGAGGTACTGGCGCGCGATGCGGGTGGCTTCGGTCTCGTCCTCCACCAGTACGTCGATCACCCCATTGGCACTCTGCACGTCGCTGGGGCCGACCTCCTCGGGGGCGAACTTGCCCAGGCCGCCGCCCTCGATCATCGCCGGGCCCGCCATCCCCAGGCTGGTATCGCGGGTGGCGATGATCACGTCGCAGCAGCCCAGCAGCGCGGCGTTGCCGGCGAAGCAGCGGCCGGAGACCACGCCCACCAGCGGCACCAGCCCGGAGAGCCGCGCCAGGCCGACGAAGCTCATGTTGTCCAGCCCGGCCACGCCGACGAAATCGGTGTCGCCCGGGCGTCCGCCGCCGCCTTCGGCGTAAAGCACCAGCGGGATACGCCATTGCTCGGCCAGATGCAGCATGCGGTCGGTCTTCTTGTGGTTCATCACGCCCTGGGTGCCGGCGAACACGGTGTAGTCGTAGGCCAGCACCAGGCAGCGGGCTTTCTCGTCGCCGAACTGCGCGGCGTTGATGCTGCCCAGGCCGCTGACCAGGCCGTCGGCAGGGCTGCTGGCGATCAGTTCCTCGACGCTGCGGCGCCGGCGCTGGGCGGCGATGGCCAGCGCGCCGTATTCGATGAAACTGCCGTCATCGAGCAGATCGGCAAGGTTCTCGCGGGTGGTGCGCTTGCCGATCCTGTGGCGCTTGGCGACGGCGTCCGGACGGCGCTCGTCGAGGCCGATGGCGTGGCGTTCGAGAACTTCGGCGAGGTCGGCGCGGATGGCGTCGAGATCAATGGCGGCGCTGCTTTCAGCGTCCTGCGCTTCAATCTCCGCCGGCTCCACGAACAGCAGCGCGTCGCCGTCACCCAGGCTGTCGCCCGGTGTGGCGGCGAGGCTGTGGACGATGCCGCTGGCGCTGGCCTTCACCTCGAATTCCATCTTCATCGCTTCGACCACGGCGATGGTCTGGCCCAGGGCGACGGCGTCACCAGTGGCCGCGTTCAGGCTGACCAGTACCCCCGCACTCGGTGTGGCGAGCGCTATGCAGCCGGCCGGTGCGTCCACGACGCGATGGATCTCGGAAGTCGCACCGACATGGCTGAAGAATCGGTGCGGGTGGGCATGTTCCTGTGCGCCCAGGAGCGTGGGCAGCTGTTCTTCGATGTACCGGGTGGTGACCTGGTTCTCCGCCACGGCCGGCTGGCGCAGCAGGTTTAGCAGCAGCGGGATGTTGCTCGCCACGCCCTCGAGACGGAATTCGCAGAGGGCACGGTAGGCGCGTTGAACCAGCTGTGGATAACCGCCGTTGCCGTGGACGATCAGCTTTGCCAGCAGTGAGTCGTAGCCCGCGCTGTTGCGATAGCCGGCGTAGCCGTAGCCATCGACGCGCAGGCCGGGACCGCTGGGTGGCTCGTAGGCGCTGAGCGTGCCGCAGGCGAGGTGGGGTGTGCCGTCGCTCGCGAGGTTTTCCAGGTTGATCCGCAGTTGCAGGGCATGCCCGCGTGGCGCGGGAATCTCCGCCTGGGTCAGGTTCAGTTCGGCGAGGCTGGCGCCGGCGGCGATGCGCAGCTGCGCCTGGACCAGGTCGATGCCGGTGACCGCCTCGGTAACCGTGTGCTCCACCTGCAGGCGCGGGTTGGCTTCCATGAATACGAAGTCGCCGTTGTCCTCGTCGAGCAGGAACTCGAAGGTACCCAGTCCGCGATAGTCCACGGCTTCGGCCAGGCGCACGGCGGCAGCGAGCAGGGCACCGCGCAGGCGTGGGTGCAGGTTGGGGCTGGGAGCAATCTCCAGCAGCTTCTGGTTGCGCCGCTGCAGGGTGCAGTCGCGTTCCCACAGATGGCTGACGACGCGGCCGTCGCCGATCACCTGCACCTCGATGTGGCGAGCGCGCTGGATCAGGCGCTCGACGTAGAGTCGGTCATCGCCGAATGCCGCACGGGCTTCGGACTGGCAGCGGGCGTAGGCTTCAGCGATTTCATCGTGGCTTCGTACCGCGCGCATGCCGCGGCCGCCGCCACCAGCGAGCGCTTTTATCATCATGCCGGCGCCGGAGGGCAGTTCGCGGAAAAAGCGTTCGGCATCGTCCAAGGAGGTGGCGCTGTTGCTGCCGGCAGCGAGGGCTACACCGTGGTCACGGGCGAGGTCGCGGGCGCGGGCCTTGTCACCGAATACGTCGAGCACTTGCGCCGACGGACCGACGAAAGTGAGTCCGGCCGATTCGCAGCGGCGGGCGAATCCGGCGTTCTCCGAGAGGAAGCCATAGCCCGGATGCACGGCGTCGCAGCCGTGGGCCCCGGCGATGTCGATGATCTGCTGCTGGTCGAGGTAGGCGCTGGCGCCGCGTCCCTTGAGGGGGGCGGCCTGGTCGGCCTGGCGTGTATGCAACGAGGTGGCATCGTCCTCGGCAAAGATCGCCAGCGTCTGGATGCCCAGCTCGGCGGCGGCGCGGGCGATGCGGATGGCGATCTCGCCACGATTGGCAATGAGCAGGCGGGTGACGGGCATTGGCGATTCCGGTTGTGCTTCCTGGGGGCGGGAATCGCACCATCTTAGGCGGGCGAGGCGTGTGGGAAATCAACTACCGCGTTGCGAATGGCACAGGCTTCGCGGGCCTTATGGGCGGCGACCGACCGGGCGGCCGGCCGCCGCGTCGGGCATCACCCGTTGGCTCCGCCGTCGCCGGCGTTGTCCTTGAGCAGCTTGAGGGCCTTCTCGGTGTGCGCGATGCATTCCTTGGTGTTGCCGGCGGCCTGGGCCTGGGCGGCCTTTTCCTGCAGGCGCATGGCCTGTTCCTGGGCCTGCGTGTTGTTGGTGGTGGTTTTCACCGCGTCGTCGACTTTCTGCAGGTTGGTGCTGCACAGATCGTCAGCGAAAGCCGGCGAGGCCAGCAGGGCGGCGGTAATGAGCAGAGCGGCGCGTTTCATGGCAGTTCTCCTGTCACGTCTGACCGATGGTCGGCGGTCCGCAGCGGCGGGCCGTACAGGGTGGACTGCGAATTTTTGAGCGGGGTTCAGAGTATTTGCCCAGCGGTCGTCGGGAGTTCGACGCAGACGCCCAGGCCGCGGCCGTCCAGCCCGTCGTGCAGGGAAATGCGTCCGTGGTGGATCTCCACGATGCGCTTGACGATGGGCAGGCCCAACCCGCTGCCGTGGCTGCTGGCAACGCTGGGGCTGCGGTAGAAGCGGGTGAAGATCGCCGCTTGCTCTGCTGGCGCCACGCCGGGGCCGTTGTCGCGCACCCAGAGGACCAGGCGATCCACCCCGGCGTCCAGGCTGACCGCCACCCGGCCGCCTTCGGGGGTGTAGCGCAGGGCATTGCCGACCAGGTTGGCGAGCATCACCCCGAGCCAGGCTGCGACGCCCGGCAGGTTGGCGTCCTGGCTGTCCAGGGTCAGCTCGATCTGCTTGTCGATGGCCTGCGGGGCGAGGTCGGCGATGGCGTCCTCGGCGAGCAGGCGCAGGTCCACGGGGGCGAAGATCTCGTGCAGTTCCTCGGCATCGAGCCGCGCCAGCAGCAGGATCTGCTCCATCAAGGCACTGATCCGCTCGACGCTGCGGCTGACCTGTTGCAGGCCGTGGGCGTGGGCCGCCGGATCGGACGAGCGCAGCGCCACCTGGGCGTGGGTGCGCAGGCTGGCCAGTGGCGTGCGGATTTCGTGGGCGGCGTCGCTGGTCAGCCGGCGCTCGGCCTCCAGCGCCAGATTCAGGCGTTCCAGCAGCAGGTTCAGCTCGTTGACCAGGCTGTGCACCTCCACCGGCGCCCGGCTCAGGGCCAGCGGATGCAGGCTGTGGGCGCCGCGCTGGTGCACCTGTTCGATCAGGCTGCGCAGCGGCGCGAGGCCCTGGCGCACGCCGAACCACACCAGCACGCCGAACAGTGGCAAGGCCAGCAGCAAGGGGAAGAGCGCGCTGAACAGCAGCAGGTGCAGCGTCTTGTGGCGATAGTGCAGGTTCTCGAAGACCCAGATGCGCACTTCATCGGCGCCGGGCGTGTGCATCTGCAGGACGCGCCAGTTGACGCCGCCGCTGTACAGGTCGGAGAAGCCCGGCGGCTGCGCTTCTATGCCTGCGGGCGGTGTGCGGGTGGCGAGCAGCGGTTGGCCGCGGTACCAGATGGCATAGCCGAGCGTGGCTTCGCGGCGGATCAGCGGCAGCCCTTCGATGGCCTTGCGGCTGCGCGCGAGGATTTCCATGGCGTCGCTGGAGGTCGGGTCGATGGCGTCGGCGACGTCGACCAGGCTCAGGGCCGCCTGGCCGAAATCGATCATGTCCTGGTCGTAGAGGCGATTCACCTGTTCGCGGGTCAGCTGGTAGGTGAACAGGCCCGCCACCAGCCATAGCAGCGAGACCCCGCCGATCAGCGTCAGCAGCAGGCGGCGGCTGATGGAGCCGGCACGGCGCACGGTGCCGCTCAAGATTGCGCGGCGCCTTCGGGGCGGTCGATGCCGTAGCCGATGCCGCGCACGGTACGGATCAGGCCGTTGCCCAGCTTGCGCCGCAGGTGATGGATATGGACTTCGATGGCGTTGCTTTCCAGGTCGCCGTCCCAGCCGTACAGCGCCTCCACCAGGCGGGTGCGCGACAGGACCTTGCCGCGCTGTTCTAGCAGCAGGCGCAGCAGTGCGTACTCGCGTGGCGCGAGGTCGACCGGTGCCCCGGCCAGGCTGACCTGGTGGGTAGCCGGGTCCAGCGCCAGTTCGCCGTGCTGCTGCTGCAGCACTTCCAGACCGTCCTTGCGCGGCAGGCCGAGGT